>JAPZAN010000042.1 GCA_027460605.1 Candidatus Methanoperedens sp. | reverse complement strand
CGAAGCATACCCCGCATTTGATAAACCTTTCTTAAAGGTTTGCACATGAACCAAACTACAGCCGCGCACTCTAGCCACTGAGTTAAGGCGGGATTGCCTTTGAATAAGCACAAATATACTTAACCCTTTCTTTCTTTTAGGCGATAAATTAAAGTCCACACACTGATATTTAGGAACAACCCTGAGGGCGCGTGGCCTAGTCCGGATATAGCGGCAGCCTCCTAAGCTGTAGATCGGGGGTTCGAATCCCTCCGCGCCCGTTTAATATAAAATCAGGATGGATGAGAAGAAATCAAAAAAATCAATTCTTCGTGAAATCGAGAACGGAAAAGGCAGCACAGGTATGTCGAGAAAACGGTGTTCATTCATCCATCGGGTATGCCACTCCTGAAGAATTTGAAAAGTCTGATGGGAGGTTTTAAATAGTGAAGTTTCTTAACTGGTTGTACGCAAAATGGGATTCAGTCCAATTATGAGCGAAACAGATGAAATAAAGAAGCAAAAGGAGAGGCTCAGTAAAATAAACGAGCTTCTTGAGAAACTGGATGAGAAATTTGTACAGGGCGAGATTACCGAGGCTAAATACAGTGAGTTATCTGGGAGATATAAAGCCGAGGCTGATGGACTTAAGAATCTGATAACTGAGAAAGAGCTTATGCAGGATGTTGGGCTCAGGGCTGAAGAAAAGGAAGGGGAGCAGGCAAAGACACCCCCCAAACCCAGTGTAGCAAATGTTGTTTTAATGGTAGCGATCACTGTCATACTGGCGGCAGTAATTGCTGCATTCGTATTCGGTATGGGCGGCAATGATGTGCCCGTAGAAAAGACACCATCACTATGGACAATAGCAAATGAATTGAATCAGAAATGCAGTAATGCAATCAAATCAAAAACCAATTCAACCAGTGTCTGTCAAGAAGAATTAGATTATCTCTATGCGAATAGGGCAGCGCTTGACTCCACTTCAACTTCAAAACAATGTGCTTGATAGTGGTGATACAAAATATTGGGCAAGCAATACTATCACAAGACTCGAAACCAATAGGGAACGAATAAGGAATAGCATAGAAGAAATAAATAAATATCTCAGCGCATCCAACCAGCAGCAGACCACATGGAGATGGTACTACTGGTATAGATATTGAAGGCGGGCGCATGATATGAAGTGTGCACGATCGCAGGGCACCCTCCGCACAACTTTACATGCATCTATCGGGTATGTAACTACTGAAGAATTTGAAAAAATCTGAAAGGAGGTTTTAAATAGGAAAGTTTCTTAACTGGTTGTACACAAAATGGGGTTCAGTCCACAGCAGCGAATTAGCTAAGTTTTTCTTATTATCGAATTCCTTAACCAATTTTTGCAGTTCTTTTTCATTTCTGTTTTTATGTTTTTCTGCGAATTTGGATATGTTCGGTACAGCGCGGGTAATATTGTCAACGATTGTTATTGTTGCACACTGCGCCGTCCTTGAGAGCGGATTCAGGTCGATGGCAATTACGGTTTTACCCAAATCCACAAGGGCTTTGCACCTGTCCCCGTCTTCAAGAGGAACAAGTACCACATCGGCACTGAAGATGCCGGAACTATCCACTTTCCCCCTATCATGTTCAAGACCGGGTATCAGGGCATCGCTTTTTGTGCATAAATTTTTTGCACCGAGTGAGCGCAGATGCTGTATTATCTTATTCACTCTTTCTTCTGTCCTGTGGAATAGATTGACCTCAAGCTGAGCATTGACAAGCCCGCTCAGTTTTATGATTTCACTGGGCACAAGGGCTGCAACATTCCCATTGACCGAGATGACAGGCTTTTTTGCAAGAAGCAGCGCCGCTGCCGCCACTTTTTCAGCCATCAAAGCGCTTTCGGTGGTCTTTTCCCCGATTAAGTAATCAAATGCCTCGCCGCGCCCCTGGGCAATCAGCCCGTGCATGCTCGTTATGCCTTTTTCAACGCCTTCGACTATCAGTTCCCTCGTCATCAGGGATTCATATCTGGGATGGTTTTTCGGAATCATAACAAATGTGCTCCTGCATTACTTATCCTGCTTTCATGTACTTCCCCGAATTCCGAGAGTGCCCCGCCATCGTTTATGGCAAAAACCGTATTTCCCAGCATCGTCTGGCTCGCAAGACCACCCGCAGATTCGACAGCCTCTATTGCATCTTTTACCTGCGGACTCATGAGTTCGATTTCTTTTGCGAATGCAGAGGACTGGTGGAAAAAGTTATGAAGTGTGGGTTTTTTCAGGAGTTCCTTGAGCCTTAAGCGCCCTGTTTTATTGATGCTCTTCTTTTTCAGGTCATCTGATAGAACCGATTTTGTGGAAATCCCGCCAAAGCTCACCCAGGAAATCATTTCATTCCTGCATGGGAGCTTGTCGATAGCTACGGTAAAAGGCGCGCCTGCCTTTTTCCTGATGACGATGCCGCCGAATGTCTGCCCTGTGACATCGCCAAGCCCTGTCCTGTTCATGACTTCTGCGACATGCGCAGCTTTTGCCAGTTCTTTCAAGGTCAAATTCAGGGAAAGCGCTTCGTTCAATGCCAGCGCCGCGCTCAATGCCCCGGCGCCGCTTGCTCCGAACCCGGCGCCCACGGGCACGCGGAGCGTGGTTTCTACAAGGACAGGCTGCGAGGTCAGGAGCTTGATGGCTGTGAGCGTTGTGGGTGCTTCTGCTACGGCGCCGTTGATTCTTACAGTTGTTTCTTTTGCGGCGCTTACTTTTGTTACGGCGCCGTCTTCAAGGCAGATGCCGGCGCCCATCGAGCCTGAATGTGCGGGGTCTTTCTTTATGTCGATTATGAAAATGCCTGAGATATGTGCGGGGGCGAATGCCTGTCCAGTTTTCTGTTCCATTGGTGCTTTTATTTGCTACGGATTAAATAAGCTAATATGTAAGATTCAATGATTAATTCTCATAGCTATTCCATTTCATTCAAATCAATCCCGCAGCCTTACATAACTATTATAAATAAGTAAAAACATAACTATTTCCATGGATAGATTGTTAGGAAGCATTATTGACGATTATACTTTATTTAAAATTATTCAAGCACTTATAATAATACTCTCCTTGTTCACGGTTTATCTTGGTATCCAGATAGCCCTGACATGGAGATTCCTGCAAAAAGAAGCATTGAATGCGGATGAAATAATTTCGCAAAAAGGAAGTTTCATCCGAAGCAGCATATTTATAATCATTACAGGGTTTTTTATGCTTTCTCATGAATTGTTTGAAGGTTTAGAGGGCTTTGCACCGGATTCTACCAGTTATGAATTGTTTGAACTCATAGCATTTTCGGGATTAGTACTGTTTCTCTTCGAGTGGTATAAAATATTGACTAAACTCAAAAAGAAGTACCACGGTGAATTTAATAATTTTGGTATCAGCAAAACCCGGGTTTAGTGCCTATCCGGTAAAAAAGTTAATCGTTATTTTCACGGATTAAACAACCCAATCGTCTTCCCCAGTACATCAATGAACTTCCGTGCCTCTTCCTCTGTATTATACAAATAAAGCGAAGCCCGCACCGCAGCCTCACACTTTCGGTAATTGAACCACGAATGCACGCAGAACGCACCTGAGCGCACCTCGATGTTCTCGGTCTCGTCAAGCACCAGCGCTATATCATGGGCATCCCCGCCCTTTGGAAGTTCGACTGTAAAAGCGATGATGCCCCCCCTCAAGCCCGGTTCCTGCGGGCCTATGATTTTCAGCCCGGGCATGTCCTTTATCCCGTTGGTAATAATCGTATTCAGCCGCTTTTCATGCTCCTCAATATTCGATAGCCCGATATTGTTCAGGTAATCCACAGCCGCGCCAGAGCCGATTATGCCTGCATAGTTCTGAAGCCCTGCCTCGAATTTCTCAGGCGGAGGAAGGAATTTTGCACCATCGTACGTGGTATCGCTAACCGTATCCCCGCCAACGATGAAAGGCGCAAGCTCAGAAAGTAAGTCGTGTTTCCCGTATAGCACGCCCATACCCGTTGGCCCCGCCATTTTGTGCACGGAAAGCGCGAAGAAATCAACATCAAGCGCCTTCACATCCACAGGTTTGTGCGGCGCGCTCTGGGCGCCGTCCAGCATTACAAGCGCGCCGTGGTCGTGGGCGATTTTGATAATCTCCTTTGCAGGTATGGTATAGCCGTCAAGGTTCGCTGTATGAACCATGCTCACAAGCCGCACGTTCCTGTTCTTGCTCATTATTTCCTCGAACCGGGGAATGTTAAAGGTATTATCGGGATTTGAGTAAACAATCATGTGCTTAATCCCGCGCTTGTGAGCCTGTATCTGCCAGGGTATGAGGTTTGAGTTATGTTCCCTATCGGTTGTGAGAACTATGTCCCCTTTATTAATCTCAAGCGAATTGGCAACGAGATTCAATCCCTCGGTAGTATTCCGCGTGAAGATTATTTCCTCTGGGCATGATGCGCCCAGGAACTTCTGGATTTTCTCCCGCGCCTCTGTCACTTTCTCGTCCACTTTCTTTGCCATCTTGTGTATGGAACGACCGCCGCATACGGGATACTCGTTGTAGTATTCGTCCATTGCATCCATGACCTGCTTTGGTTTCAGGGTCATGCAGGCGTTGTCGAAATAGATAGGGTACTTGCCATTCCATTTCTTCCAGAGCGCAGGGAAATCGGAGCGGATTTTTTGGATGTCCATTATGGTTACAAAAGTAGTTGAGATGTGATATAAATTTTGGTTAATGAGAACCTTTCGCCAATTTCATATAATTTCATATATCTAGAGACTAATTATAACAGGGATTATTATGGCAAACGTAGCAATCATAGGCAGCGAAAAATCAGGCAGGACAAGTCTTGCAGCAAACCTGGGGAAGAAGGGCACAGAGTCGGACATCACGCTTTATAATTTCGTAAAAGGTGACAGGATATATTCATTCGTGGACGCAAACGGCTATCCGGCATCATTAAAATCGCTAATCCAGGCAATAAACCTCTCGGATATAGCCCTTGTCTGCGTCCCCTCAAGCGGTCTTAATGCGCAGGTCGGCGAATGTATCATTGCGCTCGATTTGCTCGGGAATAAACGCGGGCTTTTTGTCATCACAATGTCGGATAAATCAAATCCCACGGCTATTGCTGAATTATCTGAAAAAATAAAAGCCATCGCCAGAGGGACGAACCTTGAGAAATGGGAATCGATAGCGATATCAACCACCACCTTTGAAGGACTGGAAAACCTCAAGGAGAAGCTCTTTGCTTTCGGCGAGGAAACGAGGGCTGCAAATGCCCTGAAGAACGACTTGCCCCAGCGCGTCATGGTGGATCATTTCTTTAATGTCACAGGCATGGGATGCGTGGTGCTTGGGGTTGTGACACAGGGAACTCTCAAAGTACATGATAGCCTGACCACTTTTCCGATTAACATTCCCACAGAGATACGCTCAATCCAGAGTAATGACGTGGACATGAAAACCGCGCCCGCAGGCACAAGGGTGGGACTTGCGCTAAAAGGAATACAGTCAAAAGACTTCGACAGGGGATACATAATTTCACATAAAGAAGAGGTATCATCAAAATTGAATCTCAAATGCCGCCTCACCAAATTCACGCCTGGTATGGGCGTGGGCGATGCGGTTCATCTCTTCGCAGGACTTCAGGACATGCCCGCGACCATCAGCAGTATGGCAATAGGTGGAAAGGACGTGACACAGGCGCCTCCGGGTTCTGAGTGTAATGTCACCATGACGACACAGAAAGATATCGCATACAGCAGAAGTGACAGGTTTTTGATTGTCCAGCTCAATAATCCAAAGCAGAGGCTTGTCGCGGGCTGCGAGGTCGTTTAGATCAATGTCTTATTATGAATTATGCAATGAAGTCGCAGAAGCTATCCAGAAGGCAGTTTCAGGACTGATTGGAAAACCTGAGGCTGGCGTAACGCTTCGTATAGGCGCCGACGGCACGCCGACAGAAAAGATAGACGAAGTTGCGGAAAATGCAGCCCTGTCCGTGCTTGAGAAAGACGGTAGATCGATGCGGTTTGTGAGCGAGGAACTGGGTGAAAAGAGAATCGGAAGCAAACCGGAATTCACGTTCGTGCTTGACCCGGTTGACGGCACATTCAATGCTGTGAACAACATTCCTTTTTTCTGCGTGCCTGTAGCCATTGGCGGCTCTGACCTTTCAGATATAAGGTACGGGTATGTGAAGAATCTCGTTAGCGGTGACGTTTATACAGCTGAGAAAGGAAAAGGCGCGTATTTGAACAAAAGGAAAATACACGTATCCAGTGTTTCGGAACTGTCCGGGTTAAGTGTAATATCATACAGCTACCGCCCTCATGTTGTGGCTATTAATAATCATAAAGTGAGAAGGGTAAGGGTATTCGGGTGTGCAGCGCTTGAACTTTGCTATATCGCGTCGGGCATATTTGATGCCTTTATCGATATGCGAAGCATGCTTCGTGTTACTGATATAGCGGCTTCGAAATTGATTGTGGAGGAAGCTGGCGGAGTGGTCACGAATGGAAACGGTAAACCGCTCTCTACGGAGCTTGACGTGACAAAAAGAGTGAATATGGTCGCCAGTAACGGCATGGTTCATGATAAATTACTTGAACTTGTATAGACGAATTATGAATAAAGAGATATGCAGGAGGCGCGGCTCAGGATGAAGAAAATAGGGATAATTTCAAGATGCGACAGGGACGATGTGCTCGCCATGGTTAAAGATATCGTGCATCATCTTAAATCAAAAGCTGTTGTGCTGATAGACCCAAGGACAGCCGAAATGCTCCATCAAAAAGGCACGCCGATGAATGAGATGAAAAAAGCAGGCGCGGAATTTATAGTATCCATAGGCGGCGACGGGACTGTTCTTCGCGGTATCCAGAAAATGGATGACCCGCTGCCTGTGCTTGGTATCAATATGGGCACTATCGGTTTTCTTGTGGATGTGAATCCTGAAAATGCGTTGGAAGTTATTGATAAAGTGTTATCGGGTTTTGAGGTCGAGGAACGCTCGCGACTTTCAATAGCAGTAAATGATGAAAACCTGCCTCCTGCTACCAATGAAATGGTGATTCTCACTGCAAGCCCTGCCAAGATGCTTGCGTATCGGATTTTCGTGGACAAAAGCCCGCTTGAGGAATTGCGGGCTGACGGCGTTGTTTTTGCCACATCAACAGGTTCAACTGCATACGCAATGAGCGCGGGGGGTCCGATAGTTGACCCGAGGGTGGACGGAACCGTAATCGTTCCCCTGGCGCCTTTTAAATTATCATCAAGACCATGGGTTGTCCCGGCACAAAGCGAGATAAGGGTGGAATTAACGATACCGAAAAAGGAGGCAGTGCTTGTGATAGACGGGCAGTATACAAGGAAGATAAAAGAGGATGATACCATCCTTATCACAAAGGCTGATAAACCCGCGAGGTTTGTGAAGACAAGAGAGGGCGGGTTTTATGAGAAGGTCAGGAGCAAACTGGCTTAATAGTAAACAACGGCGGATACGCTCGCGAACTCATAATGGTAATAGTTAGTTTTAAAATGTATTGGGATGGTTATGATATAGGAGACATATATGAAAGCTATAATTCTCGCTGCAGGCGAGGGACTAAGATGCCGACCCCTCACCCTGACACGCTCAAAGGTTATGCTCCCGGTCGCCAATAAACCGATTCTGGAATATATTATCCGTGCACTGGCGCAAAATGATATAAAAGATATAATCCTTGTCGTCGGATATAAAAAAGAGCGCATAATGGACTACTTCGGCGACGGCATCGAGTTTGGCGCGAATATCAATTACGTAGAACA
The DNA here is from genome assembly GCA_027460605.1 of Candidatus Methanoperedens sp. Classification (GTDB taxonomy): domain Archaea; phylum Halobacteriota; class Methanosarcinia; order Methanosarcinales; family Methanoperedenaceae; genus Methanoperedens. The sequence goes on along the minus strand of JAPZAN010000042.1, from coordinate 6,444 downwards.
GGAAGTCCAGCTCGGGACGGCTCACGCCATAAAGCTCGCAAAACCTTTTGTTGATGAAAAGTTCCTTGTGCTCAACGGGGACAATATAATCGACGAAGGTACAATTGCCGACCTGCTTGCAGGCGCATCAGGAGACATTACGCTTCTCACTGTCATACGCGAACAGACGATTGGATATGGTGTGGTATTGCAGGATAAGGGACGGGTTTCACGGCTTATTGAAAAACCCAGGGAAAAAATAAGCCATCTTGTAAATACCGGCATTTACATGTTCTCACCCTCGATAATCGACGAAATAGACAGGACGCCGGTCTCCGATACAGGAGAATACGCCATCACCGACACTATCCAGAGGAGAATAGACGGGGGCGGCAAAGTTACGCATGTCACCACACATTCCACATGGATCGACGCTGTTCACTCATGGGATTTACTAAAAGCAAATGCGATATTGCTTGGCAAATTCGAAGACAGGGAAAATAAAGGAGTGGTCGAAAAAGGCGCAATAATAGCAGGAGACGTGGCAGTTGGCAAAAATTCAATTATCAGGTCGGGTTCGTATATCGTGGGCCCGGTTGTAATAGGCAAGAACTGCGATATAGGTCCAAGCGCAACGATATTACCCTCGACAGCCATAGGGGATAATTGCAGGGTCTGTTCGTTCACCGAACTTGAGAACAGTATCATCATGTACGATGTGCGTATCGGGGCGGGTTCTTTCATATCAAATTCGATCATAGGCGCCCACAATAGTATTGGTCCTCATTTTTGTACCGATGTGGGAAAGGATTTGAAGATTGAAATGAAAGGCATATTGCACCATGCGGATGAACTCGGAACCGTAATAGGCGACAGTAATATTATTGGTATTTCGGTTTTGGTGGAGGCAGGCAAAATGATCGCAACAGGCTGCTCTGTCGAATCAGGGGTTAAAATCGCAAAGGATATACCACAGGATTCCACTGTTTTATGAGGTAAAAATGTGCGGCATAGTGGGATACGTCGGGAAAAATGAAGCTACTCCTGTACTTCTTGATGCATTAAAGAGGCTTGAATACAGAGGCTATGATTCTGCCGGGATTGCAGTACTAACGGATAAAGGTTTATCGGTCTATAAAACCGAAGGAAAAATTTCAGACCTTGAATCAAAACTTCCCGATATAAAGGGGTCATGCGGCATCGGGCATACGCGCTGGGCAACACAGGGCGCGCCAACAACGATAAATGCACATCCCCATGTTTCAGGAAATATTGCGGTTGTGCATAATGGTATCATCGAGAACTATCAGGAATTGTACGATGAATTAAAAGATGCGGGTTATGAATTTGTCTCAGAAACCGATACAGAGGTCCTGGCACATCTGGCCCACAGGTACTATAAAGGCAACCTCGTTGCTGCGGTCATAGAGGGTCTTAAGAAAGTAAAAGGTTCGTATGCCGCCGCATTTATATGTGAGGATTCTAAGCAGGTGGTAGCAGCCAGGAAAGACAGTCCGCTTGTTGCAGGTATAGGAAACGGGGAGAATTTTATCGCATCTGATGTCACGGCGCTCTTGAAATATACGCGTAATGTGGCCTACATGCATGATTTTGAGATTGTGTCGTTATCCAGGGAAAAGATAGAATTTTTCAATTTTGATGGGAAGCCTGTTAAAAAGAAAATAGAGTCAATAGAGTGGAATATCGAAGCCGCTGAAAAATCAGGGTATCCGCATTTCATGCTAAAAGAGATACACGAGCAGACAATATCGGTTCATGATACGTTAATGGGGCGGCTATCCGAGCTTGGCGGGGATGTTATGCTTTCGGAAGTCACACTGACCAGGGAAGAAATCCGGGAGCTTGAGCGGATTGTTATTATTGCATGCGGGACATCCTATAATGCAGGGCTTCTCGGGAAGTACCTGTTTGAGGGACTTGCCGGCATCCATACGGACGTGGAGATAAGTTCGGAGTTTCGCTACGCGAATCCTGTGCTTGGTGAGCCCACGCTTGTTATTTCAATATCCCAGTCAGGTGAGACCGCTGATACAATCGCCGCTACCAGGGAGGCAAAGACCTACGGCTGCAGAACCCTTGCAGTCACGAACGCTGTGGGAACCACTCTTTCCCGCGAAGTCGAAAACATCGTTTACACGAGGGCAGGACCTGAGATAGGGGTTGCTGCCACCAAGACTTTCACCTCCCAGCTTATTGTCCTTTACCTGCTGGCGGTTCATTTTGCGAAAACAAAGAAAAGAATGGACGTGGACAGGTCAAAACGCTTGCTTGTATCGCTAAAACAGCTGCCTGGGATGATACAGCAAATTCTTAACAACAAGGAAACAATCATGAAACAGGCAAAGCGATTTTCAAACGCCAGGGATTATTTCTTTTTGGGGCGGTCACTAAACTTCCCGATTGCCCTTGAGGGCGCCCTGAAACTCAAGGAGATTTCTTATATACATGCCGAAGGCTACGCGGCAGGCGAGTTAAAACATGGTCCCCTTGCCCTTATCTCAAAAGATACTCCAGTGGTTGCCCTGGCTACAAGGGGTTTAACTTACGATAAGATGCTAAATAATATTAAAGAAGTAAAAGCGCGGGGTTCGCCGGTCCTGGCTATTGCAAGCATGGATGATACTGATATCGCAAAATATGTTGACGCGGTAATAAGAGTGCCGGTGACAGACGAATTGCTATACCCGGTACTATCCTCAGTCGTGGTTCAGCTTCTGGCTTATTACACTGCAGATGCTCTGGGGTGCCCGATCGATAAACCTAGGAACCTGGCAAAAAGCGTAACGGTGGAATGATTATGGCATTATTTGGCTCATCAGGAATAAGGGGTCTTGCAAACAAGGAAATAACTCCCGGACTTGCGCTCAAGGTCGGGCTTGCATTGGGTTCCATGCATGATTCGGCAGTCATCGGGCGCGACCCGAGGACTTCGGGAGAAATGATAGAGCATGCTGTTATTTCGGGACTATTGTCTGCGGGATGCCATGTCACTCGCATCGGGATGGTATCCACTCCCACGCTTGCATATGCGGCAAGGAACTATGATTGCGGCGTAATGGTGACGGCATCGCATAATCCGCCTGAATATGGCGGCATAAAACTCTGGAACAGGGATGGGATGGCATTTGATTCAAAACAGCAGGATGAAATCGAATCGGTAATACAAAATAAGGCATGGAAGATGGCAGAATGGAACAGCATCGGCAGGGTGAATGAAGCCAATGTAATCGAAGAGCATGCGGAAATGATTCTCGGTAAAGTTGGCCGCACATCATTGAAAGTGGTAATTGATTGCGGATGCGGGGCTGCGTCAACGATTACCCCGTATGTTTTAAGGCGCATGGGCTGCCATGTAATAACCCTTAATTCGCAGCCTGACGGCTTTTTCCCTGCAAGGAATCCTGAGCCGGTTGAGAAAAATCTGGAAATGTTGAAAAAAGCTACTCTCGCATTCGGGGCTGACCTGGGAATAGCTCACGACGGGGATGCCGACAGGATGATGGCCGTTGACGGTCTTGGAAGGTTTGTGGAGGGCGATAAGCTGCTGGCTTTCTTTGGGCTCCGTGAAACCAAGAAAAGCATCGTGGTGCCAGTGGATACATCGATAATGGTAGATGATGTCTTAAAAGGCAGGAAAGTTTACAGGACGCGCGTTGGGGACGTGTATGTGGCTGAAGAATTGAAAAAGAGAAATGCTGATTTTGGCGGTGAACCTTCAGGAAGCTGGATTTTTCCCGGGATTTCCCTCTGCCCTGATGGAATATATGCCGCGGCCCGGCTTGTAGAAATAGTGGAAAACGAGGGAAGGCTCGATTCGTTGGTAGATGAATTGCCTGCATATCCCATGATACGGGGAACAATTGCATGCAGTAACGACAAGAAAGAGGCTGCAATGGGAAAAATCGGTAATGGGTTAATGGGGATGGGTGAAGTGAGCAGCATCGATGGTATAAGAGTCGATACAAAAGAAGGGTGGATACTTGTACGCCCAAGCGGTACCGAGCCCAAAATACGGATAACGGCAGAAGCCCGAAATAATGTAGAAAAACTGTATGCGAGAGCGGAAAAGGTAGTCAAAGAGGCGCTTTAGGTTCATGAAAGCTGTAATTCTTGCCGCCGGACAGGGAACGAGGATGGGACCGCTTACCCGGAATAGACCCAAGGTCATGCTGCCTATTGCAAATAAGCCCCTGCTTTCCCACGTGATACTCTCTGCGCATGATGCAGGAATCAGGGAATTTGTGCTTGTGGTGGGATTTGGGCAGGAAATTATTAAACGGTATTTCGGGGACGGCTCTTCTATGAATGTCAGCATTGAATATGCGCACCAGAAAGAACAGCTTGGCACAGCGGATGCCGTACGCTCGGCAAAAGGATTTATAAAAGACCGGTTTTTAATGCTGAACGGTGACATAATTGTGAGCCCTCTGCATATCAGGAACATGGTCAAACAAAGCCGGGATGTTGTGATGACGGCAAGACGCGTTGATAACCCATCTGAATTCGGTGTCCTTGAGGTAGAGGATGACAGGGTTTTGCGCATTATAGAGAAACCAGAAAAACCACCAACAAATCTTGCCAATGCGGGGATATACGTTTTTCCGTTGGCGATATTCGATGCAATTAACAAAACGGCGCTCTCAGCCAGGAAGGAATACGAAATAACCGAATCGTTGCAGTTGCTGATTGATGAGGGCATAGATGTCGGTTTTTTGACTCTTTCAGGGAACTGGCTTGATATAGGGAGGCCCTGGGACCTTCTTGATGCCAATGAATATTTCCTGTCCGGTTTACAGCCTGAGATAAAAGGTGAAATCGAGCCGCTCGCCACATTGAAAGGCAATGTTTCGGTCGGGGAAGGCACGATTGTTAGGAACGGCTCTTACATAGTCGGCCCTGTGATAATCGGGAAAAACTGTGATATCGGACCTAACTGTTATATTCGCCCCAGCACCAGCATCGGCGATGATGTGCGCATAGGAAATGCTGTGGAGATCAAGAACAGCATCATCATGAATGGGACGCATATAGGACATTTGAGTTACGTAGGGGACAGCATCATAGGGGAAAGATGTAATTTCGGGGCGGGAACAAAGGTTGCAAACCTGAGGCACGACGACAGGACAATCCGCGTGCGGCTGAAGGGCAAACTCACGGACTCTGGCAGGAGAAAGCTTGGCACGATTATGGGAGATGATGTGCACACGGGTATCAACAGTATGATTAACGTGGGCGCGGTGGTAGAAAGCGGGGCGATGATAGCGCCCGGGGAATTCGTGAAATAGAACAGATAAAATATAAAATATAGAAAAAATTTTTAAGACACTTTCTCGGCAAAAGCCAGAGTACCTGTAATCTTCTTGATTTTTATTTTTACGGTATCTCCCTTGACTGTATTGGGCACATAAATTGTGTATTTATCCTTTTTAGCGATGCCGTCGCCTTTACTTCCCACCGCATCAATCTTGACATCGTAGGTTTCACCTTCGGTCAGCGCTTCTTCTTTTGCTATGGTGGTCGCCCGGCGCTTTGTTACCGGTCTGTGCGCCCCGCAGGCATCGCACCGCAGGGTAAGGATCCTCTCGCTTTTCATCAGATGCGTATCCGGGCGTCCGCATTCCGAGCATGTCACATATTCCTTGACATATGCATTAATAAGTTCGGTAACGATTCCCGACGTGAGTTTCCTCTGGAATATTGCCCTTGAACCATCGATTTTACCAGCCGTTCCAAGTTCCCGCAAAAGGAATTTGAATAAATGCTCCTGCTCACGGTTCAGTTTGTCGGCTATGGCGGCAAAATTTTCAAGTACTGTCGTCTTTCCTTCGGTGAGCAGCTTGGGCTCAGGAACTACAAACCGCTCCCCCGAACCTTTGATTTCGGGCAGTTGTTTTAATGCCCTGTCAAGGTTTTCAAGATAATCATTCAAAAAGTGATACCTCGCTACCTGTCGTTTGATGATTCATAGTTAAGTTGCAATTAATTCCTGGCCTTTTTCTACGATCAGGCTGATGGGAGTTGGCAATTTATATCCTGCTGAAACGAGTGATTTTTTTGCCTGTTTGAAACCTGCCGGGTTAATATACACTGTCATGAGTTTCTGGCCTGCCCTTACCCTGGCAGCCGTACCCACAGGTTTCCCGAATGCCAGGCGCATTCCCTGTGAAACACGGTCGGCGCCTGCTCCTGTCGCCTGTTTGTTCTCCCTTAAGACTTCATGCGGGTGGACCCTGATTTTTAAATGATAATTGGGCTGCCCGAGAACCTCAAGTAAAATCCTGTTCGCTGCAATGCGAGCGGATTCAAGAGCGCTGTGCCGTATATTGCATGCTTCTTTTGCTACGAGGGACATATGCACCGGGAAATCATCTTTCAGGTTTCCCATGTCATAAGTTACGATTTTGCTTCCCGGAACACCGCCCATGTATTCGCGTCTTGTAAATG
>JAPZAN010000041.1 GCA_027460605.1 Candidatus Methanoperedens sp. | reverse complement strand
AATATCCCCTACAGAAATTATTTTAGAATATTTATGTAAATCTTTGACAATCTGCTTTGCATTCTCGATGCCATCACCGGGATAAAGTTCACCATGGGGTTTTCGAAGCTCCTCTCTTAACTCTTCCGGCAGGCAGTATCTTTTCAAGTTAGCGTACCTTCAATGCATACTTTCCCGGTAAATTAACGCTAAGTCTTTTTGCGATCTGTGATTTTTCCGGGTCGATTATAACCACATAACCGCTCCAATCAGAGGTCAGCGCCGTTGAATTGCAGACCTGGCATATCTGCCCAGTGACTATCCTGTGACATTGCCTGCAAACGCTTTCTGCCATTATGTTCCCCCGGTTTCATCAGATTTCCCTGTTTTTTGCTCTTCTTTCTTTTTCTTCCTGGGTTTTGCTTTTTCTTCGCCGCCCTCTTTAGGATTGCGGGCTTCTTCAATCCACTCCATTTTGCCAAGTGCATGCTGGCGCATGGTAAGACCTATTTTACTGTCCCTGGGTTCGCGCTCATTTAAGCTCACGGCAATTATTCTTGCGCGGACTTTGTCCCCTTCTGTTATTGCACGACCTGATTCTTTGGTTATCAGGCGTGAATTTTTCTCATCGTAACTGATGAATTCATCTGTCAACTGGCTTACATGCACAAGACCGTCAAGAGGACCTATGCCCACGAAAACCCCGAACTCGACAACTTCAACAACGCTTCCTTCAATGATTTCCTGCAGTTCGGGCATGAAGGTCAGGGCATCAAAGACGGCGTCGTAATAAACCCCACCATCCCCTGCCAGTATATGTCCTTCTCCGACTTCAATTACGTCTTTTACCGCTACTATTGCGCCGATTCTCTTGTCCACAAGCCCTTCAAGTTTTTCGCGCAAAGCGAGTTTAACCGCTTCCTGTACAGGTTCACCAAGTAATTCAGGTGCAATTCTCACCGTATCTGCTAATCTCATTTTCTTATACATCTAAATCCTCTTAATAAAAGTTATTGATACTTAAACGAGTTTTCTCTCGAAGATACACAGTAGTGATTCCCTTACTACATAATCTTTTCTTTAATTCTATGTCGTTAGTCAGAACAGCCACTTTTTCAGTCATAGCCAGTTCCACAATGACATCGTCCGCGAATCCATTTTTTTCTATGATTGTACACCTGTCCAGCAATGATAATGCAATTTTGGCGGCTTTCCTGTCCTTGCCCTTACCTTCAGCATAAATTTTTTCTAATTCTTTGATTGAAGGCCTTATGACCATATAAGAATCAAAACCCAATCTTTCAAGCTCCGAAAAAATATCCAGACCGAACTGTCCGGGGACCATCATGCCGTTGGTGTCGATTATCACTTTTCGTGTCATTTAAATTCTTTCAACACGCCTGAACCGATAAGCCTCCAGCGCGCTCCCACACGCCTGCTTATTGCAATATGCTGTGACGACACCAATTGTGGTAGCCGTCCCTATATTAAGCATCAGCGGTTCATTTGAACGTATGGGCTCGACTGCGGCTTCATCGCTTATCCCGACAACACGTTCAAGGAGTTTGGTTTCCATCAGGAAACCCTCAAGTATCGGGGGCAGTGACCCGGGAATCCCTGCAACCTGCCCGACAAGGGCATCGCTTTTGGTAAGAGTGGGGTCAAGGTTGGTTCCTATGCCGATAAGACCCCCGGGTACAGCTTCTTTTAACTCTTCTTTCCCTGCATGTATTGTAGTAATCACTGTTTTGATTGGGACCCATTTTACAGCTCCGCCGCTTTCGACTTTTCTGCCGGGACGCATCTCTATCTCATCACCTGGATGAAAAACACCGCAATTCAAAGAACCGCCGATGGCACCTCCTACAAGTTTGCCAGGAGGTGTACCGGGTTTATTGATATCGAAAGACCGCGCCACATACATCAATGGTGATTTCTTCAGGTCATGTTTCGGGGTCGGGATGTATTTTTCAATAGCTTCAATGACAAGATCGATATTCGTATTCTGCTGGGCTGAGATTGGGATAATCGGCGCATTCTCTGCCACAGTCCCTTTCACGAACGCCTTTATCTGGTTGTAACTCTCAAGGACTTTCTCCCGCGGAACAATGTCGATCTTATTCTGGATAATCAGTATATTTTTAATCCCCAGGATATTCAATGCCATAAGATGTTCTTTTGTCTGCGGTTGAGGGCATTGTTCATTGGCAGCGATGACAAGGAGTGCCCCGTCCATCAATGCCGCTCCCGATAACATGGTCGCCATCAGAGTCTCATGACCCGGGGAATCCACAAACGAAATAGCTCGAAGTACCTTTGTTTTTGCTCCGCATTTTTCGCATTTTTCTTTGGTTGTATAGCCGTCAGGTTCAGGGCAGTCAGGGCATTTCCTGAGCACAATATCCGCATAGCCGAGCCGGATAGATATACCTCTTTTTATCTCTTCGCTGTGCCTGTCGGTCCAGACGCCCGAAAGCGCCTTGACAAGTGTGGTCTTGCCGTGGTCAACATGCCCTACAATGCCGATATTTACAACTGGTTGCAATGAAATCCTCCAATACGGAAACGATGCCTTACATTAGGCTCTTTGTATTTAATGGCTTTTACATAAAAGGTTACGGGACTGAATGGGCACGCATTAAACGGGGCTGGATTTACTTTTTCTTCTTTTTCCCATATTCCATGAAATCCCTTCCCGCCTCAAGAATTTCATTAATCTTATCTGCTTTGCTCCGTTCAATATATACTACTTTTGCTTTCATTTCCATACTTCCGGTCAGGAGTGAAGAAGAATCTCACCGATATCCAAATACCCCTATTTTCATTTTTCCCCATTTCTTATTAGGTTTTATCTAAATTGTGAGATATTCTTACTATGCCCCATTATTAATTTCATACATGCAATTATAGTCTTATTGGTCACAAAGCTGGTAAATAATATTTAATCATTAAAATTAAAAATTTATCTTAATACGCGCTTCATCAGGGTTTGCCTGCAAATATCATATTTATCACATTGCTCACACTCTTTCCAGATGAGTTTTTTCTCTTCATTTGGAAGACGAAAGAACCCTTTTTTCTCAAAAAAAGCAGGCGAAGTGGTACGAAGATAAATCGCATCTGCAAGCTCAGCGGCGCGGGTTAAAACAGCATCAACCAATCCTGACCCCATACCCTTATTACGATAAGCCGGAAGCACTGCTATCGAGCGTAGTTCTACTATATCCCCGATATCCAGGCAGGCACATCCCACGGTCTTTTTTTCGAGCACTGCCACTATGAATTCAGGAAGGTTTTTCTCTACTTTCCCGGTGTCAAGATAATAAAAAGAAAGGAGAGTTTTTATATCTTTAATATCAGCCTGAGTTGCCTTTCTGATTTTAATGTCCATCTTACAAGTTATTTTATAGTCTTAAAAAAAAATCTTATTTTTGTTTATTCATCCATTCAAAATTTTTCTGGTGCAACACCAATCTTAAATAAATATCTCTTGAATTTATCTTCAATTTTCGCACTATTAAAACCATAAACTAAGAAAATAATAATACTTATAATCAAAGCTCCGAAAAACGATGAAAAAAAATTCAAATTCATTATGTAGTAATATAATATATAGGTGAATGCCACAAAAAAAATAATGGATAAAAGATAAACATTAAATGTATCATTCAATCCGTCTTTTATTTTTCGTTTTCTAATGGATCGTAGTCCATATACGATGGAACTCCCAAAAGCTATTAACCCTATTATAATTGAATATGGTAAAATTTCTTTAAAAGTTATACCGATTTTGATTCCCATCAGTGTATAAAACGCAACTAAACCTAGAGATAAAAGAGATGTATAAATATTAAAGTGTGCAACTCTTGTGGAAAACGCCATTCCATTCTCGTGAATACATTTCAAACATTTGGATATGCCCGCTCTCATATCACCACAACTCAAATCATCGCATTTTTCTAACTCTATCCCTAATCCTAATTTTTTTTCATATTCAGTGGCGATATCTGCAATTTTTACTAAATAAAATCGATAATGGAATTCTAAATAAAAAAAAGCCATTACTATTAAAAGTTCAATCAATACAAGGGCTATTGCTAAATCTATTTGATTTAATCCTGATGGCATATTCGTAATTCTAAAAGTTTCTGCTGCTGCTCCAAAAAGAATGAAAGCTAAAGTAATTGTACTTTTCCTTATATCTATGAGTATTTGATCAAAATGTTTCGTTGTATCTCTAAATAATTTGTATTCTTCAAACTGTAGTTTACGTTCTTCGTTATTCGACTCATTCATAAGATCTTTTTACATTGTCTTACTTTTCTTCTTTTCCGTCTCCGGTAATTCCGTACTTTTAATTTTCTCGGCCTGTTTCAGGCTCTCTTCTGTTTCACGAGCCATCTCCTTCTCAATGCTTTGAAGCTCTTGCCTTAGCTCCTCCGGTCTTGGAATCCTTCCAAGGACTTCATCTGCCGTACCCACGATCTTT
>JAPZAN010000040.1 GCA_027460605.1 Candidatus Methanoperedens sp. | reverse complement strand
TCGCATATTTTTATGAGAAAATTTTTAAAAAGCTTGCGCTTCCCTATCTTTTTATTATTTCAGGCGGTTTATTCATCATATCGTTTCTCATTTTTTTTTATGATTTTTGGAGCGATACCGGCAGCGGCTTTTTTGCATCGGGGGGCATTTTACTGGCAGCCGCAAGTCTTCGGCTTTACTTTGTGATGACTGGAGGCGATTAAAATTACACCAATGGCGCATCTGTTACTGCAATCCGTCGGGACAATCGGTGTTGTTATTTTTTATCTTATTCTTTCGCGACTCAGCGCCCGGATGGGGGAGGGATTAAGGCTTCCACCTTATTACAGGTGGCATTACGCCGCATGCATTATTGCTTTATCTACCATTCCTGTTCATTTATATTTACATCAAAACTATGAGATACCTGACTTAGCAGGTTCTTCCCTGGATTTGCAGGTGCTTTATATCTCTTTGCTTCTAATCAGTAATGTTATCGTCATTTTAGTATCATTCAGATACTGGGGATGGTTAAAAGATGAACTTCTTGGCAAACTAAAGGGAGGAAAACCATATGGGTAAAAAAATAATGGTAGTGGACGATGAACCTGATACAGTGGACCTGATAAAACTCGTGCTTGAAACAGAGGGATTTGAAGTTGTAACAGCTTTTAGCGGAAAAGAGTGCCTGGACAAGCTGTCATTCGAAGAGCCTGACGCCATACTTCTGGATATAATGATGCCTGAAATGGATGGATGGGAAGTATTCAAGAAAATCAGGCAAAAATACAAAAAGCTTCCCGTGGCTATCCTTACGGTAAGGAACCAGGACATAGATAAAATGCTCGGGCTGCATGTGCTTAAAGCAAACGATTACATCACCAAACCTTTTGGGAGAAAAGAGCTGGTCGAAAGAGTCAAAAAGATGGTAAAATCGTGAAAAGCCTGAATATTACCCAGAAATTAATAATATCCCTTATACTGATATCGCTTCTGCCTTATGCGGCAGTGACCTATTTCAATTATTCGTCAGAAAAAGCCGCCCTTGAGAAAAGTGTTTTCGATGACCTGAGCGCCCTTGTGGAAGCAAAGAATACCCATATCAACACAGTTGTGAATTTCAGGATAGAGCAGGTAAAGGAAATCTCCACCTCAAACTTCATGCAGCAGATTGAAACCGGGAAAACCGGGGACATCAACCTAAACCTCCTGAGAGTACAAAAGCAAATACCTGAATTTCTTGAGATATCCGCCCTTGACCGGAACGGCACTGTTGTTGCATCCACGGAAGCCGGATTGATAAACAAAAACTATGCGGGGGAGGATTTTTTTAAGAACGGTACGAAGGGGCTGTATCTTGGAAATATAAACTATTATGATAACAGGACGGCATACATCGTTTCATATAATGTATTAAATAGAAGCACGGGCAAACCCATAGGCGTACTTGCAGCCAGGATTATGCCGGTTTTCATATACGATGTTACCTCGGATTATACCGGTTTGGGGGAAACAGGAGAATCTCTCCTTGTCCAGAAAAGGGGAAATGAGGTCGTATTCCTGAATCCTTTACGCCATAATGCAAGTGCTGCATTTTTTCTTAAATACCCGCTGGATTCAAGCCTCGCCCTTCCCGCAATCCTTGCAGCGAATGGAGGAAAAGGCACAATCCGGGCGCTTGATTACAGGGGAAATGAGGTTTTTGCAGCATATACCTATATTCCAATCGGAGATTGGGGACTGGTGGTAAAGATAGATTCATCCGAAGCATTGATTCCTGCCGAAAGGTTCAAAGAACGGTCTTTAGCCCTGGGTATATTTTATTTTGCCGTAATATCGGTCTTAGCCTATTTTCTTGGCAGGAGATTTACGGCTCCGCTAATCCGGCTTACAGATGCATCCAGGAAGGTAACCAAAGGTTATCTCAACGTGCATATAGAGCCAAAGAGCAGGGATGAAATCGGGGAACTTGCGCAGTCTTTTAATGCAATGGTACAGCGATTGAAAGAAGTATATGAAGGGCTGGAACAAAAGGTAAAAGAAAGAACTGCGGATCTGGACAAAAGGAATCTCGAACTGGCGGCGCTTATCAAAACTAACCAGAGCATTTCAAGCGGTCTTGACCTTAAAAAAGTCCTGGATATTGTGGTCAGGGAAGCGGTGAGGATAGTCAATGTCTCATACTGCTCTATCATACTCATAGAAAAGGGTGCCATGTATGGGACGGTGGCTTCGGAATACAGCCCCAAAAAACAATTAAAACCGTCCCCGGGTGAAATATTATTTATTAAAGAATGCCCCACGTTGAACGAAGCATACCAGGGCAGGAAATATGTACTTGTACCGGATATTGCCGGCTCAACCCTGTCGCCAAAAGAGAGGGGAATGGCAGAAAGGCTTGATATGAGGTCTCTCCTTGTGGTGCCCCTTGTCCTGGGAGAAAAAACATTGGGGACAATGCAGCTTGGCAGCCTTGGCGAGGTCAAGGAGTTTACCGGGGAGGGAATCGGTTTATGCCAGGCGATTGCAAACCAGGCTGCGATAGCCATTGAAAATGCGAATCTATATGAGGAGCTTAAATATCATGATGAGACGCTTGAAACTCTTTATGAAATAGACAAGGTGGTAAGCCAGTCCCTTGAACTTGACGAACTATTAAGAGAATCAATAACCAAAACCATCCAGGTAACGTCTGCCGATGCCGGATGGATATATCTGCTGCAAGAAGACGGGGAAACCCTGAACCTCCAGACCTACATCGGCATCTCCCCCGCGCTTGCAGAGGCTGCATCAAAACTAAAAGTCGGGCAGGGAGTTTCGGGAATGGCTGTCAAATCAGGAAAACCGGTAACTATGGACATCGAGAATTATCCTTATCCCCGGCTTCTCACCCTTATGGAAAAAGATGATATAAAGTCCCTTGTGGGCATCCCCCTTGTTGCAAAAGGGAAGGTGGGCGGGGCGATGGTTCTCTCAAACCGCAAGCACAGGATTTTCGGAAAAGAAGATATCGATCTTCTATCCTCTATCGGGAGCCAGATTGGAGTGGCAGTAGAAAATGCCAGGTT
>JAPZAN010000039.1 GCA_027460605.1 Candidatus Methanoperedens sp. | reverse complement strand
GAGCGGTTGGGAATAAAAATCGTGTTTTTATCCCGCAATTTCTTCTGGTTCCCGGGTTTTAATATTTCATTGAATTTATTATAAACATCTGCGCTGTCCACAATCCCGCGTATGAGTTTTCCCTTCTTCCTCTCTGCCTTAAAATATTCTGTATAAGTCTTCTCCCGTCCCTTTTCGCATACTGCATGAGTCCTGAATCCCTCTTCAACCGCCCCATCGCATACGTCGAGAGCAGAGTGGGATGCAAGTACTCCAACCGTGGCTTCATTCAAATCGTAACCCGATAAAACATCTATTATTTCCTTTCTATCTATCATATTCACCTGTAGGTCTTTTACGTCTATGAAGGTTACGATTTTGGAAACTGCACTCCTTTATTTTTTGGCTTCGGCAATTATTATGTTTGCGCGCCCTTTTTTGATTTTTTTGACTAAACCCCTGTTTTCCAAGTCAGCTATCATCAGGCTGACCTTCGCCTCTCCGTATTTTACTTCTTTTCTCAGCTCCTTCTGGGTTACCCTTCCGCCTTTTTTCAGTATCAGCTCATAAATCCCGCGCAGGTCTTCAGGCAGTTCTGTGCTTTCGGTTTTTGCTATGTTTTCAGGAGGAATCCCAATGGTTTCTCCAGCGCCCTGTTCAATCGGCTTATTTTTCTTTTTCCTCATCCAATAAAGAATCAATAAAGCAGCGAACACGAGGATTGTGGTAATTATATAATATATTTGATTGGATTCGCTTTTTAATTCCAGGTCGCCGGTCAGATTTATGTCACCAAGATATTCGTATTCCGATTCTGTGGGCGGGAAAAGCAGGAGGTCAATGTTTCTTGACTCGTCCGGGTTGTCTATTTCGAGCTTTTCTTCACCGGTGTATTCAAGTATGTTGTTACGGTAATATCTGGCCTTTATCGAATATTTTCCAGTGGGAATATCAAATGCATAAGCGCCTGTTGTCGAAATATTGTACTGTATTCTTGTGGAGTTCTCATTTACCTCTACTATCACATTTTTAAGCGGCTTTTCAATATCCGACCATTCGTAAATAGTGCCATACACTTTTGCTGCCTGTGCGCTGGCAATAAGCCCGGTCATTAACAGGATTATAAGAACAAACCGTCTTTTCGTTGACACATGATTCTAATTTTAAAGTATGCTATATATAGTTTAGTATAAAGTAAAAAAACGATTTATAAAGACTTGTAAAGGATTTAATAGCTTTAAAAAACTTTAAATTTTAATCATATAAAAGTATGTTTATCTATTCCAGGATTATAGTATCGGGCATGCAATTGCTTCTGGCGATTGATATAGAAAAGAAGGAGGAACAAAGATGAAAACTAAAAATAAGTTCAGTATATTATCCTCACTTATTGCAGTGATGTTTATACTGAGCTTGTTCTCCGGGATTGCGGCAGCGCAAACCCCCAAAGAACAGTACGAAAAGGCAACGGAAAAATATCAGAAAACCAAAGAAAAATACGAAGATACAAGACAAAAATTTGAGAACGCAAAGCAAGACTTCGAGAAAGCTAGCAGGCAATTCAGAAACCGAAAAGATAACAATTCAAAAGAAGAGCTAATAAATAAAACCAGGGATTATCTTGAAAAAGCAATAGATCATACGGTTTCGCAACTCAATGTCCTGAAATCAAGGGTAAATAATTCGGAAAATAAAGGGATTCTGCCTTTTGATGCATCCAAAAATATCGATGCTCATATAGCACAACTGGAGCAGCTCAGGACAAAAGTACAGGAGGCAAACACAACCCAGGAATTTAAAGAGTCATATCAGGAGTTAAAAGAGCTATATTCAAATGTCAGGCTTGAAACACGCTATTATTATGAAATAGTACTTGATAATAGAATTGACAATTTTATAACTAAATCAGATAATGTTTCAGCCAGAATAGATGCAGAAATCCAGAAACTTAAAAGCCAGGGAAAAGATACAACCAAACTTGAGGATATGGCTGCAAGTTTCAATAATCTGATGAAAGATGCTAAGGATTCCCAGCAGAAAACGAGTGACTTATTTGCGAGCCATAACGGATTTTCTTCTGACGGCATGGTGACGGATAATAAGACTGCGGAAGATTTCGTCCGGCAAGTAGATAATTCACAAAAGGAAACCATCAAAAAATTGAAAGCTGCAAGCAAGCAACTAACGGACTTTGTCAAAGATTGGAGAAAACTATCCGCCGGTAAAGTTGTAGTCCGCGGGACTGGCACTCTTGTGGCTAACGGCAGCGGCAGGGCAGTAATCGAAGGTAATGTTACTGTCACGCTGTCCGGAATAAACGGCACTTTGAAGGTTTCAAGTAATGCTGAAGTCACGACGGATGGGACAAAGGAAATTCTTGGCAATGGGGATGTCAAATATACTAATTTCACCTCTGCAACAATCAAAGGTGAAAATATCAGAGTCGAAATATCGGGCAACGATATCAGCCTCACTGCCACTGGAACCGGTTCAGCGGTCATGAGCGGCAAGGGAACCTATAGGACTGAAAAGGATTTCAGTGCAAGCGGAGAATGGAAGAAGGAGGATTAAACATGAAAAGTGTTTATATTTTACTTCTGGTGCTTGTTATTGCCTCATTAACCTCAGGATGCGTGGGCAAGAACGCGCCTGAGACAAAGGCTCCCGTAACACCGGTGCAGACAACGGCATCGCCGGCGCAGGGCACAGACGATTTCGGAACCGAGAGCGACATTACAGCGATAGATTCGCTGGTCAACGATTCGAACCTTGATATATCATTATCAGATGTAACAATCTAAAGGTAAGCGCTTCGCGTTTACCCCTTTTTTATTTATTCTTATCCGGACAAGAATGGGAATTACGGTTATTGTGCTCGTCACTCCGCTGCTGATAATGCAATCCACCGCGCATTAAACCAAAATTATATAAACTATTAAGTATAATTTATTCGTGGATGCATACATCGGAGGTGAAATTATGGTACGATTAGAACGAGAGGGAAACTCATTCGTACTCATAACAGGGCAAACACAGAAGCAGGATACCAGCATTTTAATCCATGCCATT
>JAPZAN010000038.1 GCA_027460605.1 Candidatus Methanoperedens sp. | reverse complement strand
TCCCCCTTGTTGCAAAAGGGAAGGTGGGCGGGGCGATGGTTCTCTCAAACCGCAAGCACAGGATTTTCGGAAAAGAAGATATCGATCTTCTATCCTCTATCGGGAGCCAGATTGGAGTGGCAGTAGAAAATGCCAGGTTGTATTCTGAACTTAAGCGCCATGATGAGACCCTGGAGACGCTTTTTGAAATAGACAGGGTGGTGAGAGAATCTCTTGACCTGGATGAGATTTTCAGGGAGGCGCTTGCCAAGACCATCCAGGTGACATCGTCCGATGCAGGTGCGATTTATACACTTGAAGAAGACGGGAAAACGCTTAAATTGAAGACGTCTTCCGGTCTTTCCATGGATTTTGCCGGGGCGTTTTCCGAAATAAAAGTGGGCGTTGGTATTGCCGGGGGCGCCGTCCTGGCGAAAAAACCTCTTGTCACCGATATCGACCACTTTCCGAGCCGCAATCTTGTGCCATATCTAGAAAAAGAGGGGTTGGTAACAATTGTCGGGGCGCCGCTTATGGCCAAAGGGAGAGTGGTTGGAGCCATGAACCTCGGAAACCGAAGCAGGAGAATAGTCTCAAAAGAAGACCTCGATGTTCTCGCATCCATTGGCGGGCAGATAGGCGTCGCCATAGAAAACGCACGGTTGTACCAGGAAGCAAAAACATCTTATGAAAAACTGGAGGCGGCATACGAGGAGCTAAAGTCCCTGGACAGGATGAAAAGCGAGTTCCTTTCAAATGTTTCCCATGAACTGAAAACCCCGCTGGTTTCGATAAGAGGATACAGCGAGTTACTGCGTGACGAAAAACTCGGGTTAATAAAGGATGAACAAAAAAAGAGCCTTGAAGCTATTATCAGGAACGCCGACAGGTTGACCCGCCTGATAAATTCGATATTATTCATCAGCAAGATGCAGGCTGAGAAGCTCGAATTCCGGTTCCAGCCTGTAGATATGGATGAAATTGTAAAGGTTTGCGTGGACGATATTAAAAGCATGATGGATACGAAACAAATTACATTTGAAAAGGATATACCCAAAATATCAAAAGTCAATGGGGAAAAAGACAGGTTTATAGAAGTGATAAGCAATCTTCTTGACAATGCAATAAAATTCACCCCAACCGGAGGGAAAATCTCAATAAAAGCCTGGGATGAAGGAGAGTTTGTCCACCTCATGGTGACCGATAATGGCATCGGTATTCCTTTGGAAATAATACCGAGATTGTTTGCACGTTTTTACCAGGCTGATGCGTCCGCATCAAGAAAGTACGGGGGAACAGGTCTTGGACTGTACATCACAAAAAACATCGTCGATGCGTTTCGCGGAAAAATATGGATTGAAAGCGAGGTCGGGAAAGGGACAAAAGTGCATGTTTTACTGCCAATCGCAAGAGATAAGAAGCCATAATTAAAAGTTAAAACGTGATAAACATGGAGAAAATTACATTCAGGACTAAAGACGGCGTTCTGATAGCAGGGAATTATTTTAAACCGCAAAAAGAGAATTCACCGGTTTTTCTCCTGCTGCATATGATGCCTGCGACAAAAGAGAGCTGGAATACGTTTGCGCTGCGTCTTGCGGCACGGGGTTTTGCCTGCCTTGCAATCGATTTGCGGGGGCATGGCGGGAGTATCGATAAAAACAGGAAAAAAATAGATTACAAAGAATTCAGGGACGCCGACCACAGGGACTCCATGAATGATATAAAATCTGCGAAGGAATTCCTTGCAGGGCAAAAGGATGTGGATATTTCAAGATTCGCAATTGCAGGGGCAAGTATCGGGGCAAACCTTGCTCTCTGGCAGGCATCGGTGGACATGGATGTCAGGCTCCTTGTGCTTTTATCAGCAGGTCTTAATTACAGGGAAATACAGGCGCAGGAGCTTGCGCCAAAATATCCTGGTCCTGTCTATATTCTCGCAAGTGAGGGCGATACCTATGCGGCAGAGAGCAGCAGGCAATTATACGGCATATTTCCCGGTGATAAAAGATTGAATATAATAAATGGTAAATTGCATGGTACAGCCATGTTCGACGCAATGCCGGAACTCATTGATGAATTACTGGAATGGATAACCGCAAGGATGAAATAATATTGCTGTTTTAAAAGCGACACCTCGCTTATGCGGTCTGGGGTATGGCGCATACCCCTTCGTTTATTTTATATTCACCGCTCCATATAAATATAAGAACATTACTATCATAAAGACTATATATAATAATTATCAATAAAGTTATAAACTTTAATGACTATATTTGTGAAAAACAGGAAAAACGGACAAGCTTCCGTCTTAAGCAGGTCGAAGGAACAAAACCATGACAGTTCAGGTATACACCATAGCCTCGGGAAAAGGCGAAAAAAACGATAATCATAGACGCTGACATAGGTATGGCAAATCTCGGGCTAATGCTTGGGCTTGAAAAAAGCAAGGTAACGCTGCATGAAGTATTAAGCGGCGAAGCGGAAATAAAAGATGCCACCTATTCAGGGCCGGCGGGTCTCCTTGTAGTGCCGAGCGGTTTGACTTTAAAGGGATTCCAGAAAGCGAACCCAGATAAGTTAAAAAAGGTAGTGTCAAGCCTTACGGACGGAATGGATTATGTATTGATAGATGCTCCAGCCGGTATAAGCAAGGATGGTTTAATCCCGCTTACCATTGCTGACAGGATTCTTCTTGTGGTCAATCCCGAACTTTCCTCGATGGCGGATGCCTGAACTTCTTGGCAAGTCTGTCGAAGGTGTAATCTTAAACCGCGCCGAGCTTGATAAAACTGAAATCAGCCGCAATAAGGTTAGCGAACTTTTAGGTCTGGGAGTCCTTGAAATGATACCTGAGGATGTAAATGTCAGGCGTTCTGCAGCATTCAAGACGCCTGTTGTGGTAAGGACACCCAAGTCCCCTGCATCGATTGCCTTTAAAAGGCTTGCGGCAAAGATATCCGGTGAGAAATTCACGGAATCCGAAGATAAAGGTAAAAAAGAAGGTTTTGTTGACCGCCTTACAAGGACAATCTTCGGAGGGAAATAGAAAATAGTATGGATGAAATACGCGAAAAAGTGCGCGGATTCATAGCTGAATTTGCAAACCCTGATGAGAAGGATATCCAGAAATTCATAAGCGATTTAGCTTTGCAAAACCCATCTCTTGATTCTGAAAATTTTAAGAAGAACCTGGCAAAGCTTGTTAAAAATGCAAAAGAACTGGCGGCTTATGAAAAAGAATATTCTTTATTGGATGCGAAATCGCCCGGGTATACGGAACTTGCAGAGGTTTTAAAAGAAGCAAGGACGGGGCAGGAGAACCTGGAAGATATTTCAGATGAATTGAAAACTGCAAAAAAAATCTTAAAATCGGGAGGCTCAGGGAAAACCAGGAAAAAACCAGCCGGAGATGAAGCGGGCAAGGAAAAATCCACAACAGAAAAGGGCGGCGCGGTATTAACCGGGCAAGAGAAAGAACCGCGAGAATTAGAAGAGCCTGCAGGGAAAATTGAGCCGGGTGGAGAGGGAGAAAAAACTGTAAAAAAGAAGAGCAAAAGAAAAGAGATAAAACCTGAGGCAAAACTGGAAAAAGAGAGGCTGCCTGAAGAAGTGGAAAGCCTGATGCATCACCTTGATTCTGATGCGACAAAGGATATTATCAAAGAAAAGATGACACCGGAAAAGCATGCCGCTTTTGAACATCTTGAAGAAAAATTACTGTCAGATGTCGAAACCGGCATAAAGAAGCTGAAAGATGTCCCGTTTGAAAAATCGCATGAATCTATATTAGCCAGGCTGAAATCTTATTTAACAAAAGAAACAGAAGATATAGAGACATACCAGCAGTCGCTGCACGGTGAGCTTGTCACTTTTGAAGGCATGGAAGGATACAAGGAAATTGAACGTTACTGGGTGAACGAACCCTATTCTTTTGTAGTAATCCTGTTCAATCCTGAAAAAAATTCATATCTGTATTATGTGGCAGAGCCGAAACTTTCCGATTTCGAAGACCTGCTCCTCAGGGAAATCAAAGACAGGCTCAAGGACGTCCTTCTTTTTGAAGATGTAAAGAATGACGTGGATAAGGAAAAAATCCTGACAGACAAAGTCAGAAAGGTAATAAAAGATTATGCAATCGATATAACCCCTTTAACCCTTGAAAAAATTCTATATTATACGCGAAGGGATTTCATTAAATTCGGTAAGATTGACCCGCTCATGCATGACAACGGGATAGAGGATATTTCCGCTAACGGCTATGACATTCCCATCTACCTTTACCATAAGAAATACACCAATATGCCCACAAACATATTTTTTACAGAAAGTGAGCTGGATTCTTATGTCATAAGGCTTGCCCAGAGGTGCGGTAAACATGTCTCGGTAGCAGAACCGATGGTGGATGCCACCATGCCTGACGGGTCCCGTATCCAGATGACACTCGGCACTGAAGTGACAACACACGGGGCGACATTTACAATCAGGAAGTTCAGCGAAGTCCCGATAACGCCTGTTGACCTGATTAACTGGAATACGTTCTCGGCAGAGGAAATGGCATATCTCTGGCTGTGTATCGAGAACAATAAGAGCCTGATTTTTGCAGGGGGCACGGCTTCTGGTAAAACATCTTCTCTTAATGCTGTCTCCCTGTTCATTCCCTGGCAGGCAAAAATAATCTCACTTGAGGATACGCGGGAATTGAAACTGCCGCATCCGAACTGGATCCCGGGGATAACCAGGGATTCTTTCACGGCTGACGGCAGGGGAAGTATTGATATGTACGACCTCCTCAGGGCAGCGCTCCGGCAGAGACCTGAATACCTGCTGGTGGGCGAAGTCAGGGGCAAGGAAGCATTGACGCTCTTCCAGGCGATGAGCACCGGTCATACCACATTTTCTACGATGCACGCGGATTCGGTATCGAGCGCCATACATCGTCTTGAGAATCCCCCAATCAGCGTGCCGAGGTCGATGATTCAGGCTCTTAATATAATAAGCATCCAGGCGCAAACCTTCGTGAAAGGTAAAAGAGCACGCCGCAATATGAAGCTGGTTGAGATTACAGATATAGACCCAACGACCAGGAATATAAGGACGAACGATATTTTTGCGTGGGACCCCCTGACAGATAAATTCCACAGGGTGGGCGAATCAAAAGCGCTGAACGAGGTAATGATAAGACGCGGATGGAATATCGGGGATTTGAAAAGAGAGCTGAGCAACAGGCAGAAAATTCTTGAGTTCATGGTAGATAACAAAATATCCGATTTCAATGCGATCGCTACCATCATTCATGATTACCAGGTTACTCCTGATAAAGTTTTAAAGAAGTTGAACATCCCCGGATGAGCGCAATGGCAAGTAAAGTCGAATTTTATTTCAAGAAATTAAAGACGCTGCCATTTGTCCTGCTCGGCGAAAAGATGAAAGCAAAGAAGGACCAGTTCCGGGACCTGCGAACGGCGATGAGACAGGCGCGCATCCCCATGTCGTATGAAATGTATATTTCAAACGCAATGTTCTATTCCGTGTTGGCAGGTATTGCCGGAGCGTTCCTGGGATTAATAACAACGTATATCCTGTTCACATTTGTCAGGCTTCCGGAAAGGCTTACGCATCTTACTTTTTCGCCAAAGACAGCATGGCTTCTCCAGTACAGGAATATTGCGATTGCGATTTTCATAGTTGTTTTTCTTGCCATCCTTTTTAGCGGGATAACGTATGCGCTTTTTCTTGTCTATCCCGGATTCAAGGCAGGGGAAAGGAAGGGTGCAATCGATAGGAACCTGCCCTTTGCAGTCA
>JAPZAN010000037.1 GCA_027460605.1 Candidatus Methanoperedens sp. | reverse complement strand
TTCCGGATTTTAATGAAAACCTTTAGGAAAGTTTTATCAAAACAAGGGGACGTCGCACGTCCCCTATACGTCATAAAGGGGCGTAACCCTTTATGAACGTGTTTTATTTCATTCCATACACATTCTTTTTCCGCCTTTCGATTGTGTCCTTCAGCCTGTCGCGGTCCGAAAAAGGCGGTTTTACCTCTGCAAGTTTCTTCTCTTCCCTTGCTGGCGGCTTGCGTTTCCGGGTTTCCCATACATTATCGTATATCTCAGACATTCTATATTCACCTGTTCAGCACAGTATTTGGTATCTCAATTATTTTCATTCTTAATAAAGCGAAGGTATGTTAATATGTTTCCTTCTCCGGCATGATATTTTTAATCATCCAGTTAGTTCCGCTGATGATGCCATTTTTCAATAATCCTATCTTCTCTATCTCTATTTCGACGCTGTCGCCGACCGTGATTTCGCCAACTCCAGGCGGCGTGCCCGTCGCAATTATATCTCCGCGTTCAAGTGTCATAATGCCCGAAATAAATTCGATTAACTGCGGCACACCGAAAATAAGATTGGCAGTGCTTGAATCCTGCCTCAATTCACCGTTCACCCGGGTTTTAATACGAAGATCGCTGATATCTATTGCCGGGTCTGATATATAAGGACCGATTGGAGCAAAGGTATCAAAACTCTTGGATCTTGTCCACTGGATATCTTCCTTCTGCACGTCCCTTGCCGTCACATCGTTGAAACACGAATATCCCATTATTATGCTTCCTGCATCGGCTGCCCGTACGTTCTTGCAGCGTTTTCCGATTATTACTGCAAGTTCTGCCTCATAGTCCAGCCGGTTAACTTTATCAGGATAAACTATATTTCCCATATGACCTATTACCGCGGAGGGGGGCTTTAAGAATAACAAAGGATTTTTTGGTATGGGCATGTTTAATTCCTTTGCATGGTCTTTGTAGTTGAGTCCCACGCAGATTATCTTGCTTGGCTGGGCCGGGGGGAGTAACTGGAGTTCTGAGAGTACAAATGTATCGCTATATAACCCCCTGTCAACAATGACGCGTTCTCCTTTTACATCGCCGTAAAATACCTCATTTTCGAATTTGAACCTTCCAATCATACGCTTTTTTCCTCCGTCGTTTTTTAGCCAGGTATTCTGCTTGAAATAGTCCTTGCAGAAGTTGAGCACAAATCATAGATTAGGGTTCGTTGCCATGCCCTTTCCTGGCTCCATACAGGACTTTCTTTTTCGGTTGCAGACATGAATATCTTGACATATTAATATTTTGATTGGTCTTGATATAAAATAGTTTAATCGAAAGCTTTATACATCATCAGCATAATAATGATGATTATGGTATGTTTGTTATCATACGGAGGAATAAATGAGATGAAGATTATTCACGTCCAGTCGGTACTACCCCAGGAAGATGTCATGGCGCTGAAGGAAAAAACCGGAGAGTCCTCTGTAAAAGAAGCAATCTCAAAAGCAGTGTATCACTATTTGAAATATGGTGCTGAAGAATAATATGAACAAAATTCCCAGGTATTTTTCATCTGTTAAGATTAAAAACCAGCAGACAGAGTATCTGGACATCTCACTTGGATTTGAGAAAAACGGGGCGATGAGATTGTATTTCCAGGACACGGCGGAATTGGAACAGGATTCGAATTATATTAATGAAACCGCTTATCCCAACAGCGGATTAATGGTATATGGGATGTGCTCGATGTGGCTTTCCATGTTTTCAAGACATGTGAAGCAATCCTTTGAAGATGATGAGATAGAATAAGAAGCCATAATGTTGGGGGGATTGGTCATCCCCCCACACCTCAATTTTTTTTACAAAAAGATTTTATGGATTAACCGGCTATTATGATTTATGGCAACAATAGCGATATTGATAGGTTCTGAATCGGACAGGGGAATTGCAGAACGTTGTGCAAAAGTGCTGGAAACAGCCGCAGTTGATTATGAGATACGAGTCCTGTCGGCGCACAGGAATCCCGCAGAGCTTGAAGATTATATAAAAAAAAGTGATGCCAGGGTTTTCATAGCAATAGCGGGATTGGCTGCAGCCCTCCCCGGCGTAGTCGCCTCGCGGACAAAAAAGCCTGTCATCGGCGTACCTGTGAGTTCAAAGCTCGGAGGAATGGATGCCCTTTTATCCATAGTCCAGATGCCAAAGGGTGTACCCGTTGCATGCGTGGGAATAGATAACGGTGAGAATGCTGCATACCTTGCCCTCCGGATACTGGGGAAAGTGTGAATTGAACTCATAAATAGAGACTTAGAACCATAAGGTATCATACGAAAAATGCAAATATCATAAGAGTCAATTTGACCGCATGGAACAAACCCTCAAGGGGACTATAATTCTTGGCGATGAGTTTGAGCCTGTTGATGGTTATATCACTATAGAAAACGGCATAATAAAAAATATCGAAGAATCCAATGTTTCCACCGGCACAATAATCGCCCCATGTTTTGTGAATGCGCACACGCATATAGGAGACTCTGTCATAAAAGACCCGCCCCGGATGTCTTTAGCCGAGCTTGTGCAGCCCCCGGACGGATTAAAACACATGATTTTAAAAAAGACTGTTCATGACGACCTTGTCCGCTCAATGAAGGCAAGTATTCACGATATGATAAAAACTGGCACATGCGCTTTTGCTGATTTCCGTGAAGGCGGGATTGCAGGAGTTCTGGCGCTTAAAGAGGCGTTAAATAACAGCAAAATCGAAGCGAAGATTTTCGGAAGACCGCTTGCAAAGGACATGGATTATCTTGATTCCTGTGACGGAACAGGATTGAGCAGCACCAATGACCTTGAAATTGATTTTATTGAGGATATTGTCAGGCATACAAGAGAAAAAGGAAAAAAATTTGCAATACACGCAGGTGAAAGAGACTCATCCGATATTTCTCATGCGCTGGAACTTGAACCCGATTTCCTGATACATATGACCCATGCAGCGGATAGGGACATTAAGGCGGTTGCTGAAGCTGATATTCCGGTTGTTGCCTGCCTCCGCTCAAATCTCATTACAGGGTCAGGGTTCCCGCCAATTAAAAAAATGCTGGA
>JAPZAN010000036.1 GCA_027460605.1 Candidatus Methanoperedens sp. | reverse complement strand
GGTTTTTATGAAAAACACAATTTTAAAATTGTAAATAAGTATCGGCATAGCATGTATCCTAAAATGTATTTAGATATGAATCCAATAGCTGATATGATGAAGCAAAAGAAGTCTTTTCTGTAATTCACTCCTGCTTTGCACATAGGCTATGCGGCTGATGCACGCTTGTACCGTCGCGGTCTTTTTATATAAAATTTTACTACATGGACTGAAGCAGCGCCGCCCCTCTTGCCCGCGCTTCCCCGCCCCCCATCTTCCCCCTCCCCGCGCCGCCGGAACTTTGCGGACTCTGCGGTGAGTATGATTACCCTGCCTTAATCCTATCATCGTTCATAGGAATGAACATATGTTCGAAATAATGAACATCTATTACTTCAATTTACTTCGCACAAATTCCAATACGCCCTTCACATTTTCCTCTGTAGTGTTGTCGATCTTAGTTACCGAATCCTCAACTACATTCTCTTCTTTTCCGATATGCATATGCCCTGGATAAGTCGAAAGATGGCGGTGATCATTTATATTCTGTTCATAAGAAAGTGCAGAAAGGTAGTCTTCATATGCCGGATGCTCATCTATCTTACCCTGCTCAATCATTTTTTCAATAGCCCCTGGATTTTTTACATTATATTTTTCCAGTATAGTTTTTAAAAATTCCTTTTCCTCTGAGATTTTAGATAAAATAAGAAATGTTTCCGTCTCCACACCTCTTACATGCGGGCTAATTATTGTCGATTGAGCTGCTTCAGATGCGCTGTGCATGATTTCACCTTTAGTAACAGTTAGTAAGTTTGAGTATATAAAAGATGCCGGGGCATTTATCCGTGTTGGCACCACCCATACTCAACCTTCCAATAGCCCTATCAATACCCATTCTCATAAAATCCAGCGCCTCAAATGGCACGGCTCCGCCCCTATCCGCGCTCCTCCGACCCGCCCATACACCCTCAACCCCTGCCATGAACACCAGAAGCGCCGAAAATTTATCGCCTTCTATTTAAAAATTTCACCGTAAAGGTCGCCAGGAGCGCCGCCCAGCGCGCTTCTTTTTATGAAGCCAGTGATAGCTTGAAACATGCCAGAGGATAGTATATGATAGTATATAAATGTATGAAAAACCATAAAAGGTATTAGAGGTGCAAGATGCCACGGACAAAGACACTGCATGTAATTTTTGACGGTAATGTGCTCAGACCTGAAGAATCTGTGGACTTAGAGCCAGATGTTCGCTATCTCATAACCATCGAGCGTAAAGAAGAAACAGGTCAGCAGAGCCTCTGGGATACACTCAACAAATTCTCAGGAAAAGTAGAGGGACCGGAAGACTGGTCAAAAGAGCATGACCATTACTTATACGGAGTTCCCAAACGAGAAAAGGGACGCACTGCATGAAAACAAACAGGTTTTTTCTCGATACAGCTTATGTGCTGGCATTACTTAATCCAAAGGATCTATCACAAACAAGCTAAGGAAATGCTTCCTTCAATGCATTCAGCACATGAAGTCTGGCTAACAGAAGCAGTATTAATCGAGATTGCCAATGCGTTGGCGAGTTCAAATCGTTCCGCTGCTGTTGCTTTTATCAATAGTTGTTATTTCACGCCCAATGTCCGGGTTGTTTCAGTGGACAGCAAGCTATTGAAGCGTGCGGTAGACTCCCTCTCCTCGGCACGGCGCCGCCTCTCAGCACGCGATACGCGCTCAATCACCGTCATGAACGCCAGAAGCGAAAAGCGCAGCCGCACCTTTGCGGTGGGTATGATTCGTACTAATTCATGCACGCCCAAAGATTGCTCAAAAAGATGACCCCAACTGTATATTCACTCATCCCAAACCTTTATAAATTCAAAAATGAATAAATTCATTCAAAAATGGAAAGATTACCATGAAATTCCACAATGTTCTCGATGAAATACTTGGCAATAGGACAAAAGTGAAGCTGCTAAGGGCGTTTTTCACCTATCCGGAAAAAGAATTCACAGAAAGCGAACTCCAGAGGATAGCAGGGATACCGCAGGCGAGCGTTCACAGGAACGTAAAGTCTCTCCTCACGAATGGAACTCTTGACAGGAAACGCATCGGAAAGGCAAATCTCTATTCCCTGAACAAAGAGCATATTCTTTTTACTCTTCTACAGAACATTTTTGAGAATGAAAAAAACGTTCTATCTGAACTTAAAAACACGCTTAAAGATTCGATTGAAAGCTTTTCCGGAATAGAGTTAGCAGTACTCTTCGGAAGCGTTGTAAAAGGCACTGAGAGAGCGGACAGTGATATAGATATTTTCATCGTCAGTAAAGCAGATAAATCACAGGTGGAAGCAGAGATGAAAAACCTGATCCAGGTTATCGGAAATAAATTCGGAAACCCGGTATCGCCGATGATAAAGAATGATACAGAGATGAAACACATAAAAAGCAGTTCAATATACAAAGAGTTAAAAAGAGGTGAAGTAATCTTTAAGCGCGAGGGATTTGAATGGTGAAAGGTCTATCAACAAAACCTGCAAAAGTGGGATCCGAGAAAATATATCTGGACAAAGCCAGGGAGTTCCTCGATGGAGCCAGGAGGCTCCTTGAAAATGAAGATTGGAATTCATCTGCGGTGCTCTCCATACACGCGGTAATAAGTGCGTGCGATGCAATTTGCGTAAGATTCATGCAGCTTCGGCATAGCGGGGCGGATCACATGCAAGCCGTGGAACTGCTGAACAGCCTTCCTCTTGAAAGAGCCGAAATCGAATCAAAACTAAAACAGGCAAGAAGAGTAATATCTTTCAAGAATGCTGCCGAATACGAAGACAGGGTGATCAGGCAAAACGAGGCCCAGGAAATGCAGAGGGATGCAGAGCGTCTTGTGGAATGGGTTGAAAACAGGAGCAAGTGCATGGAATGATCCAGCCAGATGTAACATTGGAAAACAAAGAAAAAGCCATTCCGGAAAACATCATCATCGGAGCAATGCGCATAACAGGTGTGAAGGTAACCTACTATTTCATCTGCCACACAAAACTCTGGCTTTTCTCCCATAACATTGCCCTTGAAAAAGAGAACGAGAATGTAAACATAGGAAAAGTCTTGCACGAGGACCGCTACAAACGTGACTCGAAGGAAATTACTATAGACCAGACGATAAGTATCGATTTCATCAGGAAAGGAGATTCCATAGTTCTCCACGAGATAAAAAAGACAAAGAGGATGGAAGAAGCTCACCGCTGGCAGATGCTTTACTATCTCTTTTACCTGAAATCGAAAGGTGTTGTGGCTTCAGGTGAGATTAATTATCCGCTTATCAGCAAAAAAGACCAGGTTATACTTTCGGAAAAGGACGAATCGGATATAGAGAATATTATACAAGAAATCAGGAAGATCATAACCGGCAGGATGCCACCTCCGCGAGACTCTTGTAAGCGGCGACCTTGTTGTGAAACAAGCTTCATATTACCTCGATGGTTTGAAAAGGCTATCTCTGGCAAAATCTTTTGTTGATGGGGCATGCGGAAATATTCTTCGGAACCTTAAATACTACGCAAGAGAAAAAACGGAACTGGAGACATATATCAGTAATATTGAATCTGAAATTGCACGATTACCTTCAACATCAACTATTCCCGAAGTCATGAATGTTGAAGGAAGAATACGAGACCTATATTATAATTCGCTTGATGAAATATTCCCGGAAAACTACAAGATAATCAAAAGATCGCGAATGCCGCCGGCAAACAGGATGAACACCCTCATCAGTTTTGGCAATTCGTTGATGTACACAACTACCCTTTCGGAGATTTATAATACCCAGCTTAATCCTACGATATCTTTTCTCCATGAGCCTTTTGAAAGGCGGTTTTCACTGGCTCTTGATGTAAGTGAGATATTCAAGCCTATTATAATAGATCGGATAATCCTGAAGCTCGTGAATAAAAACATGCTGGATGATGATTGTTTCAGGGGCGAGATAGGGGATATGCTGCTGAGTGAAAAAGGTAAAAAGATATTCTTGGGAGAATACAATGAGAAATTATCAACCACCATAATGCACCGGGGATTGGACAGAAACGTTTCTTTCAAGAGGCTCATCAGGCTTGAATTATATAAACTGGTAAAACACTGTCTTGGAGAGAAGGAATATAAACCTCTAATAATGTGGTGGTAGTTCTGTATGTAATAATCGTTTATGATGTCGGGGAGGAAAGAGTGAATAAAGTAAGAATTTACCTGAAACAGTATCTTAACTGGGTACAAAATAGTGTTTTGGAAGGTGAGCTTACAGAACCTGAGTACATGAAAATTATGAACGGTCTTAGAGAGATAATTGATGAAACGCTGGATCATGTAATATGCTATAAGAGCAGGGACAGGAGATATCTTAATATCGATGAAGTCGGTACCAAAAAGGCAGAAATTTCAACGATAATTTGATTTGAATCCTAAAAAGTCGTGGATCTTTATAAAGGCTATACAAAACCTGACATTCACGATAAATAAATTCTTTTTACCAAAGGTTTTTGAGGAATGAGTTCAATTTAGATTT
>JAPZAN010000035.1 GCA_027460605.1 Candidatus Methanoperedens sp. | reverse complement strand
GCCATTTTTTTAATGTTTCTCCGGGATTATCTGATAGTGTAATCTCACCTGCCATTTTTTCTGCAAGTTTATTTCGCAAATCCTGGTCAGAACCATTGAGGGGGGGATTATTGATACCAGAAGTAAGAGAGACAGGCGACGAAGCAACAGCTGCTTTTTCGGTCATGTTAAGGCGGGTTATGATGTGAAGGCATATAAAACTAACGAAGAGTACTTCGTCAAATAACGAAGTGGGATTTTTTAAAGTTCAAATCACTTCCCTCGGGTCAACGATTTCCCCTCTTAACGCGCTTGCCGCCGCCGTTTCAGGCGATGAAAGATAAATAAGACCCCCGGCTCCCATCCTGCCCTTGAAATTGCGGTTTGAAGTGGAAAGGCATGTCTCGCCTTCGCATATCACTCCCATATGTGCCCCAAGGCAGGGACCGCAGCCGGGGGGCGCAATAATAACGCCCGCTTTCAAAAGCGCGGCTATTATGCCCGATTCAGTGGCTTTAATCAGCACAGAACGTGAAGCAGGCAGCACAATTGTTCTTACTTTTACCTTTTTGCCGCGCAGGATATTTGCAACTATCTCCAAATCCTCATATCGCCCGTTAGTGCATGAGCCTATGAAAACCTGATCGAGCGGTGTTCCTGCCACTTCGCCTACGTTGAAAACATTATCCACTTCATGAGGCTTCGCAATTTGTGGCTCAAGTTCACCGGCATCGAAATTGAATTCTTCGCAATACTGCGCGTCCTCATCGGCATACACCGGAGTGTATTTTTCCCGCGCTCTTCCCTTCAGGTATTCAAAGGTTTTGTCATCGGGCGGCACGATGCCCGCTTTTGCTCCCATCTCGATAGCCATGTTGCACAGCGTCATGCGTTCCGCCATTGATAGTTCGCTTATTGTCTCGCCGTAATATTCAATCGCCCTGTAGTTTGCGCCATCCGCGCCCACATTTTTAATGATATAGAGGGTCAGGTCCTTTGCAGATACGCCTTTTGCAAGTTTTCCTTTCACGGTTATCTT
The DNA here is from genome assembly GCA_027460605.1 of Candidatus Methanoperedens sp. GTDB lineage: Archaea > Halobacteriota > Methanosarcinia > Methanosarcinales > Methanoperedenaceae > Methanoperedens. The sequence goes on along the minus strand of JAPZAN010000035.1, from coordinate 5,238 downwards.
TATGGTTTTCGGGATGCGAAGCCACAGTTTCCCGGTTGCGAAAATCTCAGCCATATCCGTTGCGCCTACTCCGGTCGCGAACGCCCCGAAGGCGCCGTATGTGCATGAATGCGAATCCGCTCCGATTATGAGTTTTCCTGGCATGGCAAACCCCTGCTCAGGCAATACCTGGTGGCATATCCCTTCTCCGACATCGAAGAAATTGGTAATTCCCTGCTCTTTTATCCAGTTCCTTATATTTTGCTGCAATTTTGCCGCAGTTTCGTTGTTGGCAGGCGCAATATGGTCAAACGGTATTATTATCCGCGCCGGGTCCCAGACCTTCATTGCGCCCATTTCCCGAAACGCCCGGACGGCGAGTACGCTTGTCCCGTCGTGTGCCATTGCATAATCTATATTTGCCACGACAAAATCATCCGCTGATGCAGGTTTGCCGCAGGCGCGGCTGAGTATTTTTTCACTTATTGTCGCCATTTCATGATTATAGGATTTTTAAAAATAAATAGGTATTTACGGGAATGAAAAAAAATTTAGTGTTGGGCAAATTCTTTGCGTGCTTTGCGCCCTCTGCGGTGGAAAATCCTGCACCGCAAAGCACGCCAAGAGCGCAAAGTTATTTTAAGCGAAATTTAACACCAAAAGAATTTACGAACGCGTATTTGCACACGTTTTGAAACGGGTCAGGCTACAGTTTTATTACGAATCAGCCCGTTCCATAATACCATGAAAATACTGGTCGCAGAATATGCTGTGGGGGCAGGCGTGGATGAATTCATGCTCGAAGGGAGAGCCATGCTCGGCACACTTGTTGGAAGTTTTGTTTCATGCGGTCATGAAGTTTTCTATCCCACAGCCGGCGCACGGCTTGATGCCGGGAAAGCTGTCATTTCGGGAAGGTTTGAAGATGCACTTGAAAAATTATCAATAAAGTGCGATGCGGCTCTTGTTATAGCGCCTGATGAGTTGCTCGGAGACATGACAGCGATAATCGAAGAGAACACCGTAAATCTCGGATGCCCATCCGGTTCCGTGCGCCTCTGCGCCGACAAACTTGAATGCACGCGCGCACTTCTTCGGGCAAAAATACCCGTGCCTGAAACCATAGGAAGCGGGGAATATGAAGGCGATTTTGTTATAAAGCCCAGGTCTGGCTGCGCTTCCGAAGGAATATATAGAAGCAGGAGCGGGAGGTTAAAAGACGGTTTCATCGCTACAAAGTTTATTAATGGTGAACATCTAAGCGCAAGCGTAATAACCGGCAAGACCCAGCTTCCTCTCACTGTCAACAGGCAGCGTATTGAAATATGCGGGAACATTTCATATAAAGGCGGTACTGTGCCATATTACTGCGGCAGGAATGGCGAGATTATCAAGGTGGCAAAAAAAGCAACAAATGTCCTGGGATGCCGCGGGTATGCGGGCGTGGATATCGTGCTTGGGGATAAGCCGTATGTTGTTGATGTGAACCCGAGACCCACGACTTCCATCATCGCAATTGCAAGAGTACTTGATGTCGAGATAGCTGACTTGATTTTAAAATCAAGCTTCGGGGAACTTCCGGGAGAAGTAAGCGTAAAAGGCAGTTTCACTTTTAAAAAAGACAGTTTATAGCATGGTTTTAATTTACATAATTTTTTGCATGTCATTTAAGCAATTTTCGGACGGGATAACAGGATTGACAGGATAAATATACAAAATCCAGTTCATCCTGTTAATCCTGTCAGATTTTCAGTTTTTTACGTTATTTTGAACTTGACCATAGCCGGTCTTTAGCGCACCCCATAAATAAAATGCCCCCAGCACTGTATTAAACCAGTAGGATGCCAGCCGATACAGCAATGTCGCAAGCACTGCCATTTCGACCGGAACGCCGCCGTATATGTGATATGGATATTCGTTTCACCTATTGAAAGAAATATTGTATATATTGCCAGGATATCCAATATCCATCCAAAATAAGAGAACAAAATAGCTTTTCCAAGCCCGTATTTGTTATGGCTGATGTTCTTAAGACCCCCATGGAAAGAATCAATCGATTCCTCCACGGCTGCGGTATATGCCTTGTGGTCGAAACCCTTTTTCACCAATCCTATGAATGGAGCAAAAAAACGGATGGCTGATTGGACAAATGAAGAGAGTTTGTCCTTTCTCAGATAGAAATAGATGATAAGCCCGAATGCGAAAAAAGCAAGCCCTATAGAGAAAAGCATTGCGGCAATTTGCCAGGTTGCAAGCTGGATCTGCCTGGGTTTTGAAAATAAGAGCCAGATACCTATCATCCCGATTGTAAAAAATGGGAACATGTTAAGCATCCTCTGCGACACCACGCCTGCAAAGCATTCTGCCTTGCTGATGCCGGTCTCCTTCCCGAGCAGCATCGCTTTTACCGGTTCTCCTCCAGTCCCGAATGTTGGAGTTATATTGTTGATAAATGTCCCTGCCATAAAGAACTTGAATAATTTGTGAAGGCTGATATCCGCGGGGGTCAGTACCCGCCATGTGACTGTGTATGAGATAAGATTCAATAAGTTGAGAAATACAGCAAGCAGGATGAGCGGAAGGCTTACGTTTCCCATTAAAACCAGAAATTTCCCGAACCCTATCTCGTGTGTGAAAACCGCAAAAACGACCGCTCCGATTATAGCCACGTACCAGATATTCCTTGCTCTAAAACGTTCCATGAAATCCCCTCGATACTTGCATTGACAATAAATATAATTGCTGGTTGTTTGAAAAGCGACACCTCGCTTTATGCGGTATCCACGTAAACCGAAACTTCGGTTTACGCAGTGTTGGGGTATGCTTTGCATACCCCTCGTTTGATAAACCTTTCTTAAAGGTTTACGTATGGCAAAGCCATACGTGTCTGCGAAGTAAAGCAGCGCAACGGTTTTTGATAAAACTTTCTTAAAGTTTTATCGTGAAAAGACAACGAGACTTTTTAATTTTCTTCTGGGTAAATGAATCCAGGTAAGGATAATCGACCACAGAGCACACAGAGAGCACTGAGAGTTGCCGTTCTTCTCAGTGTCCTCTGTTCTCTCTGTGGTTTATCAAATCGGAAAATAATAAAAAGTCTCAAGACAGCAGCCAAATTATTTAAATAGCTATAAGTAATCTAATTACTGCCTCTGAATATCAAGTTTAGAGGCAGAAGGGTACAACAAAATGGCAAATTCAATGAGTGAAGATGCATTATTTAAAGCATTATTAAAGAACAGACCGCCACAGCAGCAAATACCAAAGCCTCCCGCCGCACAAAAAAAGAGACTTTCAAGGCTGCAGCACCGCCTGCTGAAACTTACGAAATGGAAAGACCGGTTATTGAAACACCGCATGTTAAATCTCACGATACCGACCAGGTTGTAGAGTCTATTAAAAACCTGACATCAAGCGTGAATATGATGTACGGGCTGATAAAGACCGTAATCACCCCCGTGCTCGTGCTGATTCTGATTATCGGGGTTGCTATACTCGTAAGAAGCAGATAAGAAAATAAGGAAATTCATATACCAGAATATTGGGATGCCATCAAAAGCGACATCCTGATTTGCTCATTGGCATCTTTTATTACTATATCCCCATGACCTGGGTACATTACGCTGACATCAAGTTGTGTGAGCTTTTTTATGGATTCAATCAGCTTTGACGCGTTTCCCCCGTAGAGGTCGGTGCGCCCGAAACTCCCATCCTGGAACACCGTGTCACCTGAAAAAAGGTATTTTGAGCCGGCATCGTAGAGGCAGATTCCCCCGGGGGTATGCCCGGGCGTATGGATGACCAGAAGCCCTCCGAGAAGCTCTCCACCCTCTAAGAGCATATCCGGAAAAACCCCGGGAGCTTTCATCCCGAATAACTCTGAGGCGCTTGCGCGTGCATTCTGGAGGAGCGGCGCATCGTCTTTATGGATGGCTATTCTGGCGCCCGTAACTTTTGCGACAACTCCGGCACCGCCTGAATGGTCATAGTGGCAGTGGGTGAGTATGATGGTTTCAAGATTTTCGGGACGGATATATTTCCTTAATTCCGAGATTATCATTTCGCCGTCCATTCCCACATCGACCAGTATATTGCCATCCACCAGGTATGCATTTGCATCATCGAAAGAAGTTGCCAGTTTAGTAACCTGCATATAAATTCATCTATACTCCGGATTCATTTAAAAGTTTGCAAATAAGATCCAAAATAAAATAGCTTTCATATTTGAAAAATGTTATAAGCTTTGAAGACAAACTACATATCACAGATAAGTAGCAAACCAAGCACTATGAAAATTGGGTGAAGAGTGCATACGATATCTGGGAGGAGTTATATGAAAATAGGGAAAGTTAGTAAGTCAATAGTAATAGGATTAGTGATATGGCTGTCGTTAAGCATGGGAATGGGTTCTGCGGGTACCCTTACTTCTGTAAAGGTAGCTACAGCGCCTGTCATCGACGGCACGCCAGAAGCGATATGGAACCAGGCAACTGCCATGACGGTTAACGTGGCGGGCGGAGCAAATACGGGGACGCATACGGTCACGCTGAAGAGCGTCTATACCGATGATTCTGTGTATTTCCTTGCTACCTGGAACGACCCCACAGAAAGCTTGAGGCGCATGCCATGGCAAAAGCAGGCTGATGGAAGCTGGAAGCAGCTTAAAACATCAGGTGCCAAGGAAGGCGGCGAGAATACATATTATGAAGATAAGTTCGCTCAGATATGGAACATAAACACTTCCACATTTGATGCATCGGGTTGTTTTGCCGTATGCCATGTAGGCGAGAATGCAGATATCAAAGATTTTGGCAACAAATATACTTCAAATCCCGGTGAGATGGCGGACATCTGGCACATGAAATTGGTGCGAACAAACCCGACAGGTTACGTTGACGACCAGTATCTGGATTCCACGCATTACAGCAAAGACATGCCGGATGCCGGGAGGCACAGCGACAATGGAACTGGCCCATACTCGGATAACATCAATGCAGCAAAGACCGCTCCGAACTATACTTCGGCAGACCAGCCTGCACCGCCGTACTGGATACTTGATGACCAGAAGCAGCCATTCAAGGATACATACAAGGCTAACGACGAAATAGCTGGAATCATAGTAAGACCTCCTACGGGCGATAGGGCTGACATAAAAGGCAAGGCTGTGTATAAGGACGGCATGTGGACGCTTGAATACGGCAGGAAACTGAACACCGGAAGCAAGTACGATGTCCAGTTCACAGATATGAAAAAGGAATA
>JAPZAN010000034.1 GCA_027460605.1 Candidatus Methanoperedens sp. | reverse complement strand
TCCTGCCTTTAGTTTTTTACCCAGAGCCTCACGGGCAGTCTGTATGCTTAAGACCTCGTCATTTAAGCGTTTTGCCTCTTCGGTTACAACTTCAGCATTATCGCTTTTTTTTGCTACCATGTACCTGAACATCCTGACATTAACATCAGCCACATGGTTATTGAGCGCATCATCGATGACATTGAAGATGCCGCCTTCAACAGGCTTACTTTTTTCATTGATGCTCTGGTTATTGATTTTGTCTTTGCAGAATTTATTATTCAATGAACACAGCAATGATTCCGGTTCCTGAAACAATAAATCATTACTGGAAGCATAAGCAGGTTCCACTATTGCAGTTAATACTAACGTTACACATAGTAGCAATAATGTCTTATTTTTCATTTGTTCACAACTTCATATTTTGCTTCATATAAACGTTTTTAGTCCCTGGGATTTTTGAATTTTTATAATTGTCATATTGTCGGATTTTAAATATCAGAATGAAGAAAACCCTATCATATTGTTTTCCCCGACAATCCGCACATTGGCTCCTTCAATCTCATATTCAAGATAAGAACCGGCTTTTGGAGAGGGGGCATCCATTTCCGGGAGATCCGCACTGCATTCGGGTTCAAAAGAAACGGTTTGCCCTGTCTCATTTTTCCAGTCTAATTTAAGTATCCCGAAATACTGGCTGAATATTACATGCCCTATGCCGCCTATGGTTATGACCGCATTGAACAGGCGGTTTTTTACCTGGTCCAGGGTTTCCGGTGAATATGACCATGCCGTAAAGTTGTAAACTAAAACATGCCTGCGCAATTTCGCCATATTATTCCAGGTTTTAACAGCTTCAATGGTTTCTTTCTCCCCGCACAGGTCCATTATGGTAGAAAGAGACCCGAATACAATTGTACTTGGCGGTAATTTCTTCAACAGGTTCATTATTGTATTACTGATATCTTCGATATTATAAGGATTTGAAATCACATATTTTTCTTTCGACTGGGCACCAATCAATGGATTATAGCCATCAACAAATAATAAGCGGTCTTTATCAGGTTCATAACACCGGTTGATTTCCCTGACGTGGTCCCTGATATCATCAGGACTCGTGCTTGATACAATAAAAACCCCTGTTCCTCCGTTCTTGAGGGTATTATAAATCGTTTGTATCCCGAAAATCCCGCCGTCCACACCCGGCTGGATATAATAAGCAAGACTGTTGCCTTCAGGTATGCCTCCAGCAAGCAATTCGTCCATTTTAGGTATCCCTGTTTTTATCATAGTTTTCCCCTGGCATTCCTGCCATCATTTTTAATGTGGCAATTTCAATTTCATATTGAAGTTTTGATTTCGCCAGCTTGTTTTCATAATCAGGATTGTGGTTTTTCATACATGCCACCATAAGCTCTCTTATACTCGCTTTTTGATATACACATCGACAGTTTTTTGAGTTTCTAAACTTTATGATGGTTTTTTATGCTTTATTATTCTAACAAATTATCTTTTTTTAAAAATTGAGTCCTATTAATCAAAATAATTCAATTTACAAGCGTAAAATAGTTAAAGAAACATTTCAGTCAGTATCTGGCTATAGTTATAAAACCCGTGTGACCCACTCTCGCTGTTGCAGGGCGTGTTCCCCTATCGGTGAAAGTAATCTCCCGTTCTATGGTCTCGATGGTCTTAAGCTCAGTGAAATTTGTTTTCCCGATTGCATCCCTTATATCCTTTGTTTGTTCGAAAAAAGGTGAGTATGCAGCAAGAAAACCGCCCGGAAAAAGGATGCGGGGCACATGCGATACGACATGCGATGCAGAAATGGTGTCGAGGGTCACGATGTCGAATTTCTCATCCAGTTTTTGTATTTCTTCAACGATATCCCCATGGCGCAGTTCAATATTGTAAAGACCCGCCTGGGCAAAGTTTTCCCTCGCAATTTCCAGGAATTCCTCCCTTATTTCATACGTTATCACTTTCCTGGCAATACTTCCAAGGTAAATGGCAAGGATGCCTGAACCCGTGCCCGCGTCCAGTACGCAGTCTGAGGAACATAGCCCGGTGTTTGCAATAATCACGCCAATATCCTTTGGCATCATGGGCGCCCCGCTTCGTTTTGCGTACTTGAAAAAATCCGGGGCTTTTGGTTTCCGGATAATGAACTCGATACCCAGGTGCGAGCTTATCGTATCACCAAATGTTTTTGTTTTAAGCTCATCCAGTTTTATTATGCCCAGGTCGGTATGAAGCTCTCCCTCCCGCATGACAAAATACTCTTTTATCTTTCCATTCCGGAACGTCTTTAGAATTACAGGTGTATCCATTGTTTCGCCGCTGGGATAATATAGAACTTAATAGATATAGAATACATGGTTAGCATGGATGAAATCAGGATACGGGATAAAAAATATTCTTCAAAAACCCTTGAGCTTCTGGCAGGACAGAAGGGTGCGGATATCGAAAAAATCCATGAAAACGTTCTTACTATCGCCGAAGTCGTGGATGACCCTGACAAATTGCCCTATGTTATAGAAGGTATAAAATCGCTTAATATTGATGATATGGATAAGTTCAGGTTCGTTCTCCTGCGTGTCCAGGTCGATTCACACCTGCACATGAATGAAGACCTTGAAAAATACATGAAGCGTCTTTATGTGGCGCAAGTGATTGAAAAATTGCTTTATGGGGAGCTGCTGCTTGAGGAAGGGAAAGAGGAAGATGAGGATGACGAGGATGACTGAACTTGGGTGAGCCTGCAAAATTATGAAAATTTCTTTTGTTAACATGGTTATGAAAACATTGTGATTTTTTTACACAGTCTAATTTTTCCAGAAACAAAAGCCCATATCTTATATACAATAAATAACATCTGAAATCCCGTATGGTCACCTACGCCGACAGGATAAATTCATTGCCCCCTTACTTATTCGCAGCTATCGACAAAGCAAGAGCCGAGGCTGTCAAGAAAGGTGTGGATGTCATTAACCTGAGCATAGGCGACCCCGATTTACCCACTCCAGCGCATATCGTGGAAGCCATGAAAAAATCCCTTGATAATCCTGCCCGCCACCGTTATCCGTCGTATGAGGGAATGCTGTCCTTTAGAAAGGCGGCAGCACAATGGTATAAAAAGACCATGAACGTTGACCTTGACCCTGAAAACG
>JAPZAN010000033.1 GCA_027460605.1 Candidatus Methanoperedens sp. | reverse complement strand
TGTCAGGATGTTCAGGTACATGGTAGCAAAAAAAAGCGATAATGCTGAAGTTGTAACCGAAGAGGCAAAACGCTTAAATGACGAGGTCTTAAGCATACAGACTGCCCGTGAGGCTCTGGGTAAAAAACTAAAGGCAGGAGTGATTACTCCTGAGAACTATGCTCTTGCCGTGAAGAACCTTGAAATAGAGGAAAAATACAACCAGAAACAGGCAAGTGAGATGGCGAAAATCGTGAGGGACGACCTGAAGGACGTAAAATTAAGTAATGAATTTGATAAAGTCACAAAGACGAAGGAAGACCGGGACAAAAAAGGCATAAATGAGAAGGAGACTGTTTCGGGTACTAAAGGCAAAGATAATGAAGCAGGAGGAGGCGGTAAGAGTAAAACCGGGGAAGCAGATACCTCCAATGGCGGCAGCAAAGGAGAAAGCGGGGACAAGTCCGACAGCGGTAAGGATAGCAGCAAAGGAGAAAACGGAGACAAATCCAACAGCGGTAAAGATAGCAGTAAAGGAGAAAACGGAGACAAATCCGATAGCAGCACAGGAAGCAGCGGAGATAAATCTGAGGGCAATAAAGGCAGCACCGGTAATAGCGGAGGGAGTGGTGGAGGTAACTCAGGTGGTGGAAGTGGCAGTGGGAGCGGCTCAAGTGGAGGGAACAGTGGCGGAGGTTCTGGCGGAGGAGGAGGCGGTAGCTCTGGTGGTGGCGGTGGAGGTTCAGGTGGTGGAAGCAGTGGCGGGGGTTCTGGTGGCGGAGGAGGAGGTGGTAGCTCCGGTGGTGGCGGAGGTTCAGGCGGCGGAGGTGGTGGTCATGGCGGAGGAAAAGGAGGAGATTAAAAAAAGATAAATCAAAAAAACAATAAAAAATAAAATCAAGAACAAAATCAAGAAGATGGGACAAAGGGTACTAAAGGCGAGGGATATATATGAAATAAAATAAATGATAGGGAAATTATTAATTAGTATAATCTAGTAGGGAATAACGTGCAAAAATGAAGAAAGTGGCCCTTTTCTATGTTTTTTTATTATTATGGCTGCATTCAGCCAGCGCCCAATCCATTATCACAATCGATGTTTATGAAAACGGAAGCGCTCTCTGGAATATAGAAAAAAGATTGCCTCTGCCAAACCAGGCTGCTATTGATGACTGGAAAGAATTCATTCAAAAAGGACAGGACACCAGGCAGTACATGAATGATACCATGGAATTCAGTTCCAGGATTGAATGGTTCATGCGTTCGGCTGAAAATATCACAAACCGTTCGATGTGGGCGGCAAATTTCAATATTTCCTACGGCACGACAAAAACCCTATCCGGCGACTTCGGTGTTGTGCGTTATAGTTTTGATTGGAAGAAATTCTCGAAAGTGGCATCTAAAAAGATATACATAGGCGATGTTTTTTCAGAGGGGATGTTCCTTACCGGGGATAATGTGCTTGTCATAAAAATCCCTGACGGCTATGAGGTCATAAGCACATCTCCAAACTATGACAAGCGCGATGGTAACAGGCTGATATGGGACGGAACATTATACCGCAGTTTCAGAAGTGGGGAACCGTCTATCGTGCTCTCGCCAATCCCCACAGGTAATGGTACATGGCTTATAGCCGGTGCTCTTGCGGTTTTAACAGGCGGCTCTTCAATGCTCTTCCTTAGAAAAAAACGGACTGCAAAACCGGCACCTGAAAACATAGAATATTTCAGCCCTCTCCCCGCGGTGACGGAGGAGGAATTGCAGTACGAGGAAATGATAGAGCGGGTGCTGATAAAATCAGGAGGGGAGGCGGGCGCAGCATGTTGTTTGTGTACAAACAGATAATAGCGCTCCTGAAAAAGTCGGGACATGATGTGGTGAGTGAGCATGTGGCTTCTTCGAAGCTTGAGGAGGACGAAGCGAAACGCACAGACGAGGAGATTTTCTTAAGCGATATAGGCTTCATAGACGAGTGCGACTGCATCGTGGCAGATATTACCGTGCCCTCCATCGGCGTGGGCTATGAGATATGCTACGCAGTGTCGAAAGGCAAGCGGGTGGTCTGCATCTACAAGGAGGGAACAAATGCATCAGCAATGGTGCTGGGAAATGAGCGTGTGATTTCAATACCGTATGTGAATGTAGAGGGATTAGAGAAAAACTTCGTGTTGCATCTTGGATAAGATTCAAAAATCAAACAGCGAACTCTGGGATTTTACCTCTTTTCTCTCCTCTTTCTTAACCTTTACTGGAGCTTCTTCTTTTTCAGGCTCTTCCTCCACGGCTTCGGCTTCCATGCTCTTTTTGCCAAACCCCCCGAACACCTCCACCTCATGCTCCACATCAGCTTCCCTCAAAGCCTGCGCTTCCTCATAAATTTTCTGGACTTTTTTTGTTACGGATTTTGATTCAGTTAAGAAAGCAATCTCCTCAGGTTCAAGTGCGAGCAAAGCAGCCGCAAGAGGAGCAGATTCCTCGTTCTGTATCATCATCCTGAAAAAAGGAAAGAGCTGGGAGCGTGTATAGCTCATAGAGACATGGCAGTATGTCCCGATTTTCTTTGCCGTAGAATCCCTAACAATCCTCATGCCCTTTGTCTGCCCGAGCTTCCTCCAGAGCGACGGAGGCTGGTACTTCACAAAACCGGTGTAGCGATGCGACCGCGCAACCACAATCCCTGCGGTCATAAGCACGCCTGCATATCTCCACATGTTATAATTCTGTCTTCTTTTGACCCTCCCCAAAAAAACAGAAGCTTTTCCAAGATAACGATATCCTTCTTCAAGGTCATTTGCTCCTGTGTATTCAACCGGGAGATTTTCATCAACCCACTGTATCAAATCTTCCGGGTTCTCATCAAGATGAAAAGTGGCATCATGGGCTTCGCGTATGTTTGTTCCTTTAAAAATCTTTGCAAGGACCTTGAAGATATTCTCTTTGCTGTCCCGCTCGCCAGTGATTATCTCGTTGATTTCCAGAGTGGTTTTTCCCTGTGCGATAGCCTGCAGGTCGTTAATGGCGCTTCGCAGGTCGCCATTGGCATTCTCCGCGATTTTCTCAATCACACCGAGTCCGCACTTAACGCCTTCCACCTCCGCAATTCGTTTAAGCGCGGGTATCATGGAACGCAACATTACGGAATTGAACTGGATTGGCTTGCAGGCGCTTCGCAATCCTGCTGACATTTCATATAGTTCATTTGCAATAAGAATTATCGGCTGGCTGGTTTTCTTTATCACTTCCACGATTGCCTTCTCTCCTCCCCTGTCTGCCGTGCCGTGGATATTATCAGCTTCGTCCATTATGATAAGCCGTTTCATGTTACTCCCGTCAAGCGTGCTCATCCTGGAGGCTGAACCTGCCACTTTTTCGATTATATCCGCAGTGCGCTGGTCGCTTGCGTTCATCTCGATGACCTCCCATCCCATATCATGCGCCAGCGCGTGGGCTGCCGTGGTTTTACCTATCCCTGCCCTTCCATAAAGCACAACCGCCCTTTCCTCAGGCGTCCCGTGCATCCACGCCTCTGCCCATTTTTTAAGCTCCAGAAGCGCCTTATTATGACCCACTACCTCAGAAAGTGTCTGCGGGCGGTATTTTTCTGTCCAGTCAAGAGAGTTCATGGTTTACCATAGTTCAACCTGTATTCCTTAAATACATATCTTTTCATTAAACTCTTAATGAGACTCAACGCTATCCAGCTTTTTATCAATACAGCTGTGATGATGTCCAGTCTTTTCATACCCGTACTTGCACAGAACCTGGGCGCCTCGGGTACGGAGATTGGTATAATAGGGGCTGTTTACGGCGCAGCGCTATTCATTTCGACATATATCTTCAGCAGGGCAGCGGATTCGTATCAGCCAAAGACGCTGTTGTATGCAGGTTTCATAAGCGCAGCCGTGACTTTTATCCTTCAGGTTTTTGCATACGACCCGCTCAGCCTTGCTATAATTCGCGCTCTTGCCGGCTTCAGTGTTGGGGTCTATCCCGCCGTGCTGATGCTTTATGTTTACAACTTAAAACGCAGCATCGGGAAGTTCAGCTCATTCATGCCTCTGGGCTGGGCTGTGGGGAATCTGCTTGCAGGAGTGATTGCAGTTTACTGGCAGATTTTTTCTATCGCATCTTTGTTGTTTGCTGCGTCCTTCTTAATCACATTGACGCTGCCAGTTACGCAAGAAGTACGTACAAAAAAGAAAACGGATTATTTTTCAAGGGATATCCTGAAAAAGAACTGGAATATATATTTCGGGTTTTTCCTGCGGCAAATTGGGGCGAACAATGTATGGGTGATTTTTCCCTTATACCTTGTGAGCCTTGGGGCAAATGAATTCTGGGTCGGGATAATTTATACAATAAATCCGACACTGCAATTTTTCATCATGAGAAGGCTTGACAGTTATAAAACCACATCTCTCATTCATGCCGGGGATTTGCTCTCAGCCGCTGCTTTTATTGCGCTGATACCTCTCACGATTTACTACCAGGCTGTTGCGGGCATGGTATTGATTGCCTTTTCCTATTCCTTCCTGTACGTTGGTTCAATGCGTGAGCTAATTGAAACAAACGAGGAAAAAGGCGCAGCCGCAGGATTGCTTAATTCATCAATTGCCTTTGCAACAATAATAGGTTCTCTAGTAGGCGGTATTATCCTTCAATATTACGGTTTCAGGGCAGTTATGGCGGCAGGTGCCTTTTTTGCGCTCGTGGGCTATGCAGTCATGCAGTTGGCCGGTAGTTCAGGCAAACCTCAAAAAAGTTCTTGAGAAGGTCGTTTCCACGCTCGGTATGAGAAACTTCGGGATGCCACTGGACGCCGTACAGTGGTTTTGTCTTGTGTTTCATAGCTTCCACTTCGCAGATGCGGGAGCGGGCAAGCTTTATGAAATCCGGCGGGAGGGAGCACACCTCGTCAGCATGGGACGCCCAAACCTTTGTTCTTGGACCGATGCCTTTTAGAATATCGTTTTCCTCGATTACTTCTATCTCGACTGCGGCATAACCACCATAAGCGCCTTTACCTACAGCGCCTCCATAAGCCTGCGCCATAACCTGGTGACCCAGGCAGATGCCAAGGATAGGCAGGTCGAGTTCTTTGACATACAGGCTGCAATTACCAGCGCGCTCAAGTGTGGGGCCGCCGCTGAGAATGAGCCCGTCGGGTTCTTTTGCGAGTATTTCCTCTATGGAAGAAGTATTCTTCATCAGCTCCACTTCCTGGTCAAGGTCCCGCACGGCGCGGTGTATCAGGTGGCATGTTTGCCCGTAATTGTTGATGACGATGAGCTTTACCATTTTAGATCTACCTTGATTCAAAAGATGCCTCTATTTCTGATAGAAATTGCTGCCAGATTTCAGGAATATTATTAGACAAGCCTTCAAGTTCTTTTTCATCCAGCATGAATCCGTAAGCGTGAACAAAAAAATGCCTGAAAGTCAGGTACTTATAAAGTTTGCTGGATAGTTTCTCTGAAATAATTCCTGCTGTCAATGAACGGTTTAAAAGGTCTTTATGCCATGTGCCGGATTTTGGAACTTCAATATCTCTTGAGAGAAGAATTTGTTTTAGAATATTTTCTATCCCATTATAGATGTTGTGAAGAAAAGTCGCAATAGCCGCCAGTTCAATAACTGTTTTCTCCCTTCTTGCCATGGCTGTCTTCAGATTATGCAGCGCAATATCAACATTCTCTTTTTCTGCGAGAATCTGCTCAGGCAGTTCACCCATAAATTCTTACTCCCTTCTTTTCCACAAGCTTATTAAATAATGATTTCCTGGACAGGTCGATGAGATCCACAGGTTTTGATAAATTTTTAAATAACTCTGCATAAAAATCGAAGAATAGTCCGGGTTCAAGTCCTTTTACACCGATGTCTATATCATTGGATTCCCTGTTTTTTCGGGTCGAAGAACCAAATAGAATAACTGAGGAGACTTTATATTTTTTAGCGTATTTTATGATGATTTCTTTATCTATTTCTGATATCATTTTCATCTCCTTATTAAATCCGCACGAGTATGCTTCTCATCTCTTGGCATATTCTCCCTTTTAGCCTTTTTAACCGATGCCATAGTATATAATTCCTTCATATGGCACAAACTTCAATCCACCCTGATATTCAAATGTTATGACTAATACACATAGCATAAAAAGAAAGTTGGTTAATTGTAAATGGCAAAAATTAAAGAAAAAAAATCTGATTTTCCCCTATCACTTATCCGGGATTTCAGCGAGCTTTAACCCTGCCATTCCCATAATTACAAGAAAAACCAGTAAAGCTGCGGTATAGCCATAACCGGACGATGCAGGTATCATAAGCTTTACAACAGCAATTAAAATAATAAATACCGCCACAGAAGCAATGGATAGAATGATTTCAAGAGCTTTTTTTTTCATAATTTATAAAACCACTAATCTGGCATCGATTATGCCTTCAACTGACCTTATCTCATCAAGAATCACATCATCCACTTCGCTGTCCACATTAAGCACCATGATAGCTTCGCCGCCCATTTTTATCCTGCCCACCTGCATTCCCGCGATATTGATATTGTTTTTCCCGAGTATCATGCAGCACGGTCCTATGATATTGGGATGGTCTTCATGTTTAGCCACTATCATATAGCCGCTGGGGACTACATCAATGCTATAAGAGTCTATCTGCACTATGCGCGGTTCCTTGCCTATTATGGAGCCGCTAACCAATTTCTCTTCTCCTTTCCTGCTCAATTTTACGGATATCTGGCTTGGATAACCTTCAGCAGTCTTTGATTTGCTCTCTGTGATTTTTATCTTGCGCTCTTTCGCAATCGTGGGCGCATTTACATAATTCACAGCTGACCCGAGCACGGGTTCAAGCAAACCCTTCAAAAGAGCAAGGGTTATGGGCGCAAGGTTCTTGTCTGCGATTTCACCGCTGTAGGTTATTTCCACCTTCTCGTAATTGCCCATGAGCTGCGTGCCCAGCTTTCCCATCTTTTCAGCAAGAGGAAGATACGGCTCGATTATCTGCATGACGTCAGGTTTGACATAGGGCATATTAATGGCATTTTTCACAGGAAGACCTTTCAGCGCGTTGACTATCTGCTCGGCTACAGAGACCGCCACATTAATCTGCGCTTCCTCAGTCGATGCCCCAAGGTGAGGCGTCACGATAACGCGGTCAAGTTCCAGAAGCGGGCTGTCAAACGGCGGCTCCTTGACGAACACATCGATTGCCGCACTGCTCACTATGCCGGATTTAACCGCTTCTGCGAGGGCTTCTTCGTTGATGATGCCTCCCCTTGCGCAATTGATGAGACGCACCCCTTTCTTTGCGATTGCAAATTCCTTGCCTCCGATAAGGTCTTTTGTTTCTTTGGTAAGAGGCGTATGCACGGTAATATAATCGGCGCGCCTGACGATGTCCTCTACCGTTGTCAGCTCAACTCCGAGTTCGGCAGCTCTTTCCTGCGATATGAACGGGTCATAGGCAAGAACGTTCATCTCCATTCCCTGAGCCCTTTTTGCCACTTCTGCCCCTATTCTTCCAAGCCCTACAACTCCCAGCACCTTTCCCCTCACTTCAACTCCCATGAATTTTTTCCTGTCCCATTTCTTGCTCTTTAAGGAGGCATTCGCCTGGGGGATATTCCTTGACATCGCCATCATCATGGCTATCGTGTGCTCGGCTGCGGAGATGGTGTTGCCTTCGGGTGCGTTCACGACGATAATTCCCCGCTCAGTCGCTGTATTAACATCAATATTATCTACGCCCACGCCAGCCCTGCCTATTATTTTCAGTTTCTTTCCCGCGTTGATGACGTCCTTTGTCACCTGGGTTTCACTGCGGACGATGAGGGCTTCATAATTTCCTATGCGTTTAATTAATTCAGCAGGAGGAAGTCCTGTTGCAATATCAACATCAAATTCTTTTTTTAATATTTCGATGCCCTGGTCGGATATAGGGTCGCTTACAAGTATCTTCAAGTATTATCACCGGATAAGTCGGTTTAATAGGACTAATAGCATTTCAGCTTTTCGTTAAAGCTTAGATATTTCAGCCATGAATTGTTAAAATGGCATGTTCATGGCCATAGAAAAAGGAAAAAAGATGAAAAGCATAAATAGGAAAACAATTAAATGGATTATATTCAATGGAGACTGAATCAAGGCTTAATGCATGTTATATAGTTCATGGAAGGTAAGGTCGTTAGATATTTATGAGGTTCAACAAAGCCACGGTAGGGATAAAAAGCCTGGAATGAGAAATATCATTAATTTTAAGAGGGGAAATGAATGTAAAAACAGAAAAGAAGACAGATGAAACTTTTACTGATCTTTGTTCACGATTGGATTATACACAAAAAAATGGCTTAATTATTTCGGATTTGGATGCTGAGGGGGAAAATCAAAAATATATTTTTAGACAGGCCAAAGAAAAACTTGGTGCAGATGCCGTTTTCTTTTTTAAATCAGAAACTGGACAAAATATACCACTTATATATTTTTATAAACTGGAATCCAGGGATCATAATAAGATTGCAGAGTTGCATAAATTAGCTTGGAATCTGGGGCAAGCTCCCCTTCTTTTTGTGATACTTCCGGGTGTTGTTCTTATATATAATTCCTACGAAAAACCAAGATTATCAGATAATGGACTCTTGGATTATCATGCTGGATTTATTGAAGAATTAAATCTTTTTATTAAAGCGAAAAGGGAATTAGAAAAACTTAATAGATATCGTAGCTCTGAACTTTTAACGGGTAGTTATTGGCAAAAATACAGTGAGTATTTCCACAATAAGGAAAGGGTGTATCAAACTTTATTGGATAACTTAGAATATATGAGAAATAAATTGATTGCAGAGGGTATGCGCCCAGAAGTTGTCCATAATCTACTGACCCGCTCAATTTTTATAAAGTATCTTGAGGATAGAAAAGATAAAGATGGTTACATTGTATTCCCCAAAGGGTTTTTTGAAAATTATTTACCGGGTGCAAAAAGCTTTACCGATTTGCTATCCAATAAAGATAAAACAGAGGAGCTATTTCAATATTTAAATAATAAATTTAATGGAGACGTTTTTACATTAGATGAAATAGGTACTGTTTCTCAGGAGCACCTCAATTTATTGAAAAAAATGCTCAAAGGAGATATGTATCTTGAACAAAAACAAATGACTCTATGGCCATTATACTCTTTTGATGTGATTCCGATTGAGCTTATAAGTAATATTTACCAAAGATTTGTCCGCTCTGAAGAAAATGAGGATAAATTAAAAAAGAAGGGAACACACTACACACCTTATCATCTTGTAACTTTTCTAATGGACCAGATACTTCCATGGGAAGGAAGAAATACTGACTTAAAGGTACTCGATCCGTCTTGTGGTTCAGGAGTTTTCTTAGTCGAATCGTATCGCAGGCTTATAAGCCGATGGATGCAGGCAAATCCTGAAAAATCTCCATCAATATCAGATTTGAAACGGATTCTTAAGGAGAATATTTTTGGTGTCGATATAAACAACAATGCAATTCGAATAGCCGCCTTAAGTCTATATCTTACAATGTGTGATTATTTGGAGCCGCGGTATATTTGGAATAAAGTACGATTTGACCCGATTATTGGCGAAAATCTCTTTAAATCAGATTTCTTTGAAAAAGATGCGCCATTTGTGAAGAAAAAATATGATATTATAATAGGTAATCCACCCTGGGTGAGTAAATTACCTGCCTCAGCCCGTGATTATCTCACCACCCAAGGCAGAAGTGTTGGAGACAATCAATTTTGCCAAGCATTTTTATGGCGCGTTTCTGACTTATGTAAATCCGATGGCGAAATATGTATGTTAGTATCCAGTAAAAGTCTTCTCTTTAATCGTTCTAATACAAACAGAAAATTTAGAGAACAATTTTTTTCATCATTCAATATTAAGACTATTATTAACTTTTCATCGTTAAGACATATTCTATTTTCAGAAGCTGTTGGACCCCCAGCGGCTGTTATTTTTTCACCAGAGAAAAAAGATACACAGAATATTCTCTATTGCTCTCCAAAGCCAAGTTTCTCTCCACAGGATGATTGGCTTTTTATTATTGAACCACAGGACATTGCTCATATACCAAAATATGAGGCTATTGAAAATGATATAATATGGAAAGTCGCTATGTGGGGAAATCCAAGAGATTATGAATTAATAAAGAGGTTTTTAAAACTCCCTACTTTAGAGGAAATATGCAAAGAGAAGGGGTGGATACATGGAGAGGGTTATATCGAAGGTGATGAGGAGAATAAGAAACATGAAGTACCGGAATTAATTGGAAAACCGAATGTAGAAGTAGATTATTTAAAAAGGTTTACAATTGATGAAGATTCGTTACCATCTTTTAAAAAAGAACGTTTATATAGGAGTGCAAAAACGAAGAGAAAGGTGTTTAAGGGGCCCCATTTACTGATAAAACAAAGTCCCAAAATATCTGTGGGTATGGTTGCGGCACTTTTGAGGAAAGATGCAGTTTTCAGGCATTCTATTCTTGGAATTAATTGCCAAGAAAGTGATTTAAATCAATTAGCAGCTTGTTGCTTGGCAATAAATACAAATATTGCATTATATTATGAAATGTTAACTAGCCGTAGCTGGTTAGTGGAACGTGATTCTTTTGAAAAAGAAGAGATTTTAAATCTTCCAATGCCCGATGATATTCTTGAGTTAAAGGAGATTGACTACGATTTTCTTAAAGAAATTTCAGAAAATCCAGAAGCTGATACTATTGTAAATCAACTTGCGACAAAATTGTATCATTTGGATGAATCCGAGATAATACAGATTAATGACACCATAAACTTTACTTTAGACTATTATAGGGCGAAAAATGAATCCAGTGCAGTTAAACCTGTAAAAAGGAATAATTTAAGAGATTATCTGAACACCTTTTGTACTGTATTAAATGACTCATTTTCAAATCCAAATAAATTTTTTGTGGGAACAATTTACGATGGTGAAGGTCCCCTCAAAGTTATATCGGCAAGACTTGCAGATAAATCTGAGAACTTTGAACTACTAAACATCCTGGATGGAGAATTAAACAAAGTACTTACTGATTTAGATAAACAATTAACTGAAGAAATATCCCAAAGCATTTACATAAGGAGAAACCTTCGCAGGTATTCAGGTAACACCCTATTTATCGTAAAACCAAACCAGATGAGATTTTGGACAAAATCTGCTGCTTTGCGCGATGCAGATGATACCTATAAAGATATAATGTCCTCTTCTGGGGGTTTCTAATTGAGGCTTATCGACAATTCCAATCAACAGATTAGTTCTGGTTCGACAGTGGATTTGGTTAAAAACCTTAAATTACCAGGAATTATGAGTCTTTTGGGAATGTTTTGTGAAGCCTTTAAAGAATTACGTGCCAGTGGAAAGGTAACCCCAAATAAAATCGAGACTGAAATTACTGAAGAGCTATATTATTATCTGCAAATGGTTTGGTTTGATAAAGGTACTAAGTCACTCGTGCCTGTCCATGAAAAATCGCATGGAAAAAAGGTGCATGGCAGAGGCAAGACCCCAACAATAGATCTTTGTTTTCGTGGTTGGGAGTCAGAAATTTATTTTGGTGCTGAATGTAAAATATTGGAAGATAAGAATCATAGATATGAATATTATATCGATGAAGGAATCAGTCGATATATTTCTGGTGATTATAGTTATAAGTGCCCTACTGGAGCGATGATTGGTTATATAATAACTGGAGATAGATTGAAAATCATAAATGAATTAAAAAATAGAGTTGATAAGCTGTCAAATAGTTCTAAAATGAAAATTTCAAATCCCATCAATGGCTTTAAGGAACATTACGAATCTACCCACAAAAGAATTACAGGGATTTCCCCTATAGACGTCCATCATTTATTTTTTTGTTTCACATGAATGAAAATACTTCTGATAAATCAGCAAGACCCTTCGTATTCATCAACGCTGCCATGAGCGCGGACGGGAAAATCGCAACGATAGAGCGAAAGCAGACCCGGATTTCAGGAAGCCTTGATTTTGACCGCATGGATGAACTGAGGGCGTCATCGGATGCCGTGATGGTGGGAATAGGAACCGTGCTTTCAGACAACCCGAGCCTCACCGTA
This sequence comes from Candidatus Methanoperedens sp., assembly GCA_027460605.1. GTDB lineage: Archaea > Halobacteriota > Methanosarcinia > Methanosarcinales > Methanoperedenaceae > Methanoperedens. Next base: position 3,650 of record JAPZAN010000033.1, on the reverse strand, counting down.
AAATCAAAAGAACGCAGGGAAAAGCGGCGCACAGAGGGTCGTGATGAGAATCCTGTAAGAATTGTGGTGGACAGCTTAGCAAGAACGCCCATATATGCTGATATTTTCAAAAAAGGTGTGGGGAAAAGGATAATTGCCGTAACGGAAAATGCGCCTGAGGAAAAAGTAAGGCAGCTTTCAGAACATGCTGAAATTATTATTTCCGGCGAAAAAAGCGTTGACCTTGAAAAGCTCCTTTGCGATTTAAAGGCACGCGGCATCAACCGCCTGATGGTTGAAGGCGGAGCAACATTGAACTGGGGGCTGATTTCAGCCGGGCTTGTGGATGAGATTTATACTTTTGTGGGCAACATCATAATCGGGGGGGCAGATGCGCCAACGCTTGTGGACGGCGAAGGATTCATAAGCGATTTTTGTAAACTTTCGCTCATCTCATGCGAGAGATTGGAAGATGGCGTACTTATTAGATGGAAGGTCAAGAGTCAAAAAGATATCCGCAATCTTTAATATCCTTTACGTTAATTGTAAACCCATGGTTAAGCTTGATCAGATAAACATTTCAAATGATGGACTCACCAAATTCTTCAGTCCGATTGAAGCGGCAATACTTCGGGCTTTATGGAGTGAAGGCGAAATGACCACTTCAGAGCTTACAGAAAAAACAAACGTCCCTCTGACAAGTGTTGCGGGAACGCTTGACAGGCTGGTCAAGGCAGGATATACGACACGGCGTACGGAGAGTGTGAACGGCAGGGTAAGGTATGTGTACGAACCCACTTTTTCAGAGGAAGAGGCTGCTACTGAAATAACTACCAAGATACTGGACAGCCTTGTGGACGCTTTCGGGCCCCTTGCGCGTGAGAATTTCTCAAAATACAGTGATAAAAAATGAATATATCAGGTGAATTTAACTGCATCGGGCTTTGCCTGAAGCTATCGGATTTTGCTCCTTTCGTTGCGCTTTTGGTTGTTATTTCAATCTCTCTGGTTGCAGCGAGCCTTATGCTCAAAAGACCGAAACAGAAGCTCATGACATTTGTTTCAGCCCAGATACTGAGCTTACTTGCGGTAGTTGCGACATTTTACCTGATGAAATGCGATGAAATGCTCACCCTTTATATCTATACGGCTTATGTCATAATTTCCACAGTATTAATATTCGGGGTTCTGCGGTACTATGACAGGATATTGATTAAGCGCCTTCATGCAAAGCCGGCTGGCAGCATAATGGAATGGGTGCAGGATTTTGTAGATGGGCTTGTAACCGCCAGAGTCTATTATTTCGATTCTGCAATACCCAGGGCTTTTGCAGCCGGGCGGTCGATTTTCGTATCGATTGGGCTTCTTGAGATGATGGATGATAATGAGTTGAAGGCTGTACTGGCGCATGAAGCATGGCACATTCGCCAGAATACACAAACGCCATACCTGAAACAGCTTGCATTAATGACCTTTTCATCATCATCTGAATCCGAACTTGAACAAAGGGCTGACCGCTTTGCTGCGGAAATAGCAGGGAGTGCTGCGCTTTCGTCAGCGCGCAATAAGGTTGATAAAGTATTTATCTAAGTTACTTATTTAAAGAGAATAAAAAGGTGATTGAAAAATATGTGGCTTAAATTAAGATTGTATCTGATAATGGCTGTATTGTTTTCCATAGTGTACGGCCTCGTTGTAGTTGCAGTGAATCTGATGGGGCTAAGCGGCCTTAATAATTTATACTTCTATGGAATTCTGGCATCGGCTATGATGTTCATCCAGTACATGATTGGTCCGAAAATGGTCGAATGGTCTATGGGAGTGCATTACGTCAGCGAACAGGAACAACCGGCGCTTCACAGGATGGTGACGGAACTTGCAAGGGATGCAGGGATACCAAAACCCAGAGTAGGCATTGCCAGGATACCAATACCCAATGCTTTCGCATTCGGAAGATGGGCAAGCGACGGGCGCGTGTGCGTCACGGAAGGCATAATGAACCTTCTCACTGAAAAGGAACTGAGGGCTGTTCTTGGTCATGAGATATCCCATCTGAAACACAAGGACGTGGTAGTCATAACGATGATAAGCGTGATTCCCATGATATGCTGGTATCTTGCGTGGAACCAGTTATTCTCAGGCGGCAGGGACCGCGGGAACAATATCCTTATCGGAATCGTGGCATTCGTAGTATATTTGATAACAAATCTCCTTGTGCTTTACGTTTCGAGAATCAGGGAATATTATGCGGATGAGGGTTCGGTCAGGCTTGGAAACCAGCCGCATTATCTTGCTTCAGCTCTTTACAAACTCGTCTATGGCAGTGCAAGAGTGTCAAAGGATTCAATAAAAAAGGTCGAAGGCATGAAGGCGTTTTTCGCAACCGACCCTTCGCGCGCCGGGAGTGAAATCAGGGAATTGTCCCAGATTGACCTTGACGGAAGCGGTACAATCGACATGAATGAATTGATGGCGCTTCAGACAAAGCCAATTAAAGTAAAAACTACTGATAAGATAATGGAAATACTGAGCACTCATCCCAACATGCTAAAACGCATCCAGCGGCTGTCCTCTCTCCAGGGGATGTCCGCGTATTAATTTTTTTTTGATTTTTGGGACTGTAAAAAAGTTTGGTGTTAAGAAAATCCTTTGCGTACTTTGCGCCCTCTGCGGTGAAAAAATCCTGCTCGCAAAGCACGCCAAGAGCGCAAAGTTACTTAAGCGAAATTTAAAACCAAAAGATATTACACACATGATTTTTTAAATTTAGAAAGTTGCGATTATAGATTTTAAGTGGGAAATCAAGGTAAAATAAAATTTGTACTTCGTACTCTACAAATTCATTTCTTGTCCGAAAAGGTTAAAAGGCATGTGATAGAATGAGGAGAAATCATTCACTCTTTATACAGTGAATCGGAGCAGTCTAAGATATAATTATTTCAGGATTGTTTTTGGGATCAAATGATTATGGTATTAGAATCTCCTATCAGGGTATAACAGGGTAAATGATGCCGAAAGGCTGTTCCGGGTTAGCCGGGACTGTACAGTGCATTATGAAATGCATAACCCCCAACTGGTGTTGGAAAAGGAGGACTATAGGTTGTTAAATGAGTTACAGGGTAGAAAAGCGGACTTGAAAGATAAGTCGGAAGAGTATAAGAACAAAAGAAATGAATTCAATCTGGAAGCAAGTAAATGCGCCAGCAAGAGAAACGATTTAAATAAGCGCACAAAAGAGTTGATTGACGAGGCGCAACAACTTAAAAAGCTTCGCGATGAAAACAACGAAAAAGTTGCCGAGGCAAAACTCAAACGCGATGAATTAAATGATGATGCCAATAAAATTTACGCCGAACTCGATAAGATTCGAAAGGGCATGAATCTTGGCGAAGGGCCTTCGCTCAAAGAATTAAAAAGACAAATCGATGCTCTTGAGTTTAAGCAGCAGACAGAGGTAATGACCCCTGCAAAAGAGCGGGAACTTGTTGATAACATCGCCACATTGACCGACGAGCTGAAAAAAAGAAAACACCAGCTTGAAGGAAATACTGAATTAAAATCATTACTTGAAAAAGCCCAATCCCTGCGTGATGAAGCTTTAGTACATCATAATAAAGTCAAAGAGTATGCAGACGCAGCGCAGCAGCATCATGATAAGATGATTGTGATTT
>JAPZAN010000032.1 GCA_027460605.1 Candidatus Methanoperedens sp. | reverse complement strand
TGTTCTGGCGGATTTCTTCTGCCTGGTCAATGGGAGGGAAATCAAAATAGCCCCCGAAGTCATGAGGTATGTTGGTTGCCTGGTCGTCTTTTCGTTTAAAGAAAAAGAATTCAAGCTCAGGGCCATTATTCATAACATAACCGCGTTTTGCAGCTTCCTGTATCGCTCTCTTTAAAACATAGCGCGGGTCGCCTTCGAATGGCTTGCCATCCGGCCTGTGAACATCGCATATCAGCCTTGCTACCTTACCGCCGCTAACTTCCCATGGAAGGATTTGATAAGTATTTATATCAGGTTTTAGTATCATGTCTGATTCTTCAATCCTGACAAATCCCTCGATTGAAGAACCATCAAAAGCTATACCGGATTTCAGTGCTTTTTCAGCCTGTGAAACCGGGATGCCCACGTTCTTGACCATTCCCCCGATGTCAACGAATTGCAATCTTAAAAATCGTACCTGGTTTTCCTCTATCGATTTTAATACATCTTCGTTTGTTCTAATCATATTTTATCACTTATTCTTTTCAACTTTATTACTATTTGTAGTTATAAATCATTCTACATATATAGTTTTCTATAAATTTGGATGGTATGGATGGATGGTGTGTATTAAAAAAATATCCCGGTTATCCGTTGAATCCGAGAATATATTTAGCATCAAAAGAATTATCTGTATTATTATGAATGATGAGTTTTCTATAGTTCCCGATACAAGTGTTATCATTGACGGGCGTATTACTGCAAAATTGAAGGCAGGGGAGTTTAAGAATGCCAGGGTCATTGTTCCCGAGGCGCTGGTTTCCGAACTGGAAGCGCAGGCAAACCGGGGAAAAGAAACAGGGTTCAAAGGGCTTGAGGAATTAAAAGAACTAAGCGACATGGCAAAGAATGGGGAAATACGGCTTGAGTTCACAGGAAAAAGACCCTCCCTCGAACAGATAAAGCTCGCATCCGCCGGCGAAATAGATTCCATGATACGCGCCGTGGCTGTTGAGAATAGTGCGATTTTTATTACAAGTGACAGGGTGCAGGCGGAAGTTGCCAGAGCCAAAGGGTTGAACGTGGAATACCTTATTCCACTCATGGAAGAGTTAAAAACCCTCACGATTGAAGACTTTTTCACGGATGACACCCTTTCAGTGCATCTTAAGGCAAATGTTATCCCGATGGCGAAAAAAGGCAGCGTGGGGAAACAGAAACTTGTAAAGATAAGGGACAGTGAATGTACAGAATCCGAGCTTCATGCAATCATAAAGGAATTTATCGAAAGGGCAAAACGCGACCCGGAATCGCATCTGGAAATAGAACACGAAGGCGTCATGGTATTCCAGATAGGCTCGATGCGTATAGCAGTTGCCCAGCCCCCGTTTTCAGACGGCATGGAAATAACAGCGGTAAGACCTATTGCAAACGTCAGGCTTGATGATTACAGGCTGAGCAGGGAGCTTAAAGCACGGATAATCGAAAGACAGAGGGGGGTGCTCGTCGCCGGTCCGCCCGGCGCCGGAAAATCCACATTTGCTGCAAGTGTGGCTGAGGTATTGTATGAACAGGGTTTCATCGTGAAAACAATGGAATCGCCCCGCGATTTACAGGTAACCGATGCAATAACCCAGTATGCGCCGATAAAAGGCGATATGGAAAAAACGGCAGATATCCTGCTACTTGTGAGACCGGATTATACGGTTTATGATGAGGTCAGGAAAACAAGGGATTTCCAGGTTTTCGCGGACATGAGGATGGCGGGCGTGGGAATGATTGGAGTGGTGCATGCCACACGGGCGGTGGATGCAATACAGAGGCTTATCGGGCGCGTTGAACTCGGGATAATACCGCAGGTCGTGGATACCGTTGTTTTCATAGATAAAGGCGAAATTTCCAAGGTCTATGATATCAAATTCACGGTGAAAGTCCCACACGGAATGGTCGAGCAGGATTTAGCGCGTCCCGTTATAACCGTAGCTGATTTTGAGACCGGGAATATTGAGTATGAGATATACACTTACGGGGAGCAGGTTGTAGTGATGCCTGTCACCGGGATTGAAATGGAACGTCCCGGCACCTGGGCGCTCGCGGTCGGTGAAATACAGAAGGAAATACAAAGATACACCCGTGGCGAAGTGGATGTTGATGTAGTATCAGATTCAAGCGCCACAGTTTATGTTGATGAGGAAGATATCGCGAGTGTCATCGGAAAAGGCGGGAAGAATATCGACCAGATAGAAAGAAAACTCGGGATTCACCTGGATATTCGTGAGAAAGAGAAGAGAAAAGGTGCCGGAAAGCATGGCGGCAAACGAGAGATTTCAAGTTATATACCCGCAGTTGAGCGTGCTAAAAAGTACGTGATACTGACAGTCAAGGGACTTTCTGGTGAAACCGTGGATGTGTATAGCGGTGAAGATTATCTTTTAACAGCGACAGTTGGAAGGAAGGGGGATGTGAAAATAGGAAAAGATATTGATACCGCTTACAGAATCATGGAAAATCCTTCCATAGTGACTTTTCGGATTAACCCAGAAACAAAGTGATTTTTCATTCGGCTGTTTCTTCTTCCATGTCTGCCCATGGAGGAAGTATATAGGTTATTACTCTCAGGATTACAAATGGAATTATCAATATTATTATCGCTGGCAATACGCCTTCCTGGCTAAAGAAAACCGGGACGTATGTAAGTGTCCCGCTCAGGCTTTTTGAGATTTCCTGTCCGCCAATGACCACGTTCCATCGCATGGCAAAAACTCCGATTACAACAAAAATAGATGAGATTGATATCATGATCATCTTTAGGGTTTCACGGTTCTTTATCATACCTACCAGGAGGAGCAGCACGAACGGGATGAAGATACCCATTGTCAATTGCACCCCATAAAAAGTAAATGCGATTTTATCTGAAAGCAGCCTGTTGATAATCTCCACTTCTTCCCTGGAAGCATATTTCATACTGATAATCTCAAGCAATTCCAGAGTGACATCAAATATCAGGAAGACCCACAGGTAATGCGCCAGTGAATGAAGGCATTTATGGTCAATAGCATGTTTTCTTATCTTCATGGAAGCGATATACAGTAAAATCAAAAGCGCTATTCCGGACACAATGGCAGACATCAGGAATATGAGAGGCATAAGGGGGGTTGACCACCAGGGATTTGCCTTTATACCGCCGAATATGAAACCAACATACCCGTGAAGGAAAGCAGCCGACGGGATTCCTATTATTGCGAGTTTCTTTGCAAGTTTCTCATCTTCATGCAGGGCTTTTTCGGAAATATCGTACGAGAAAAGAGCCAGGGCTGAATACATTAGCTCTTTCCATCCTTTGGAGTTGTGCGCTTTTTTGACAATATCCTCCCTGAAAGAAAGCCATATCTCAAGCACAACGACTATGAGATAAAATGAATAAATATACCCGAATCCCGACATTGCAGAGGTTACATGGGGCGTAAACATGATTTCAATACCCCGTTCGGGATGCCCGAGGTGCGTAAGAAGAGGCATGGTCGCGACAAGAAGGAAGGATAATGCGGTAAGAAGAGCGAATCTTGCTACAGGCTTTACTTCCTGTTTACCGAAAACGTGATACAGCGACGATGCTATGAACGCTCCCGCCACAAGTCCCGTGATATAAGGATATAATACAATCAGTATGCTCCATTGTATTTCAACTTCGTTGGGATACACGTATCCCCAGATTAGGTTTTCCATCATCGCACTTCCCTGTCCA
>JAPZAN010000031.1 GCA_027460605.1 Candidatus Methanoperedens sp. | reverse complement strand
TACCTTTTGAGACAAAAAGTCCTTTCATCACAAGCGGCATAAGGATTGGCACGCCGGCAGTTACCACAAGAGGTATGAAGGAAAAAGAAATGGTAACTATTGCCTGGGCTATCAATGAAATCATCCAAAATATGAACGATGCTGAAAAATTAAAGGAAGTAAAGAGAACTATCCTTGGCCTTTGCGGGCAGTTCCCGATTCCATACGAGTGAGGTTTATTGATGGAGCCACTTCCTGAGGTCACAGATCCACGTGTCATTGACGGGCGAAAAATTGCACAGGATATCGAGGCAGAAGTCAAGAAAGGGGTTGAAGGATTCGTTAAGGAGCATGGTATCAAACCGGCTCTTGCAACCATACTCGTGGGAGAGCATCCCCCTTCAAAGTTGTACGTCAAGCTCAAACACTGGGCATGCAAGCGTGTGGGAATTGCATCGGAAGACCACAAGTTTCCAGCGCAAGTAAGGCAGGAAGAAATAATAGATCTCATCGATACCCTGAATAAAAGACCTGAGATACACGGGATACTCGTGCAGCTCCCCCTTCCAAAACACATTGATGAGCGCACAATAATGATGCGCATCGCCCCTGAAAAAGATGTGGACGGCTTCAATCCGCTCAACATGGGAAAAATGCTCATAGGGCGCGAAGGATTTTTGCCATGCACGCCCAAGGGTATTATCCGGGCGCTTGAGGAATTCAAGATAGACCCGCAGGGTAAGGAAGTGGTAGTGGTTGGACACAGCAATGTGGTAGGAAAGCCCGCTGCGATAATGCTGCTTAACCGCAATGCTACTGTCAAGGTATGCCATGTCTATACAAAAGACCTCAAAAGCCATACCAGAGAAGCGGATATCCTGATTGTGGCAACAGGCGTTCGCGGGCTTATTAAAGCCGATATGGTGAAAGAGGGAGCAATCGTGTTTGATGTGGGCATAACATGGCAGGACGAGCGGGTGTATGGGGATGTTGATTTTGATGACGTGCTGCCGAAGGTGAAATTAATATCGCCGGTACCCGGAGGCGTGGGACCCATGACGATTGCGATATTGATGGAACATACGCTGATGGCGGCGAAGATGCAGATGTCATAATATCCGCAAAACATCAACTATGAGGGAACAGGATTCCCGCACGTTTATTCATGGGAATTAGTTTTATGAGTGGATAGCGTGTATTTAGGATAGCAGCATGAAGGGCTGCAAGGAGATTAGAATATGGCAGAAACCAAGAATTTTGTTTTAAGGAGTAAAAACGGAACAGAGACCAGTGTTTTCACGGGGAAGCAGCCGCGGCAGGCAGCGCTTAAGGCCGCTAACCGCATTGGAGGAACAAAAAGTAAGCCGGCAGAGATAAGACTGAGGGAGCGAGGGACAAAAAAGGTCCATATATTCAAGGGCTGGAAGGAGATTGTGAGCGCTCCGAAGAACAAGCCTGCATGGATGTTTTTTTATTTCCAATTTTTATAATCCGGATTATCCACTGAATTCTATTAAATAAAAAAGTATAGAGCAATTCAATGCTCTATTATTTGAAAATTATCAAAATATTATCGGGTAATATTTTTAATATCTCTTTGGTTTGTGTTTTTGGTAGCATTCCCTGCAATATACAGGTCTGTCGCCAGAGGGTGCAAAAGGTACTTCAGTTTCCTGACCGCAATCTGCACATGTTGCTTTATGCATTTCTCTTGGTCCACTTGGTCTGAATCCTCTGCCTCCTCCACGGAAGCCGCCTCTTCTATCGTTGTCCATTTAATTTCTTTCCTTTATTTTTAAACCAATTAACCTAATAAAAACAGCCCTGGACGGATTTAACCATCGAATGGGCTACTGCCGTATCAGGCACCCTTAATAAAGGCGGAACGCTTACCAACGGGGAGTTTATGGTAAAAGCAATTCAATTCCCTTCTCCTGTGCTTGGAATAAAAGATATCAACGGAAACATTATCCCCGAAACTACTGTGGATCCTATGGTCTTCCTTGAGATTTATAAAAATGGCGTCCTCATCAAAGAGCTTATCATGAATCTTCAAAGTGAAGCTTATATCGACCCGGATTATGAAGTAAAGATACCCGCCATACCCGCCACCGGGTTTCCTGCAAAGAACGCCAGAGGGTGGGTATATGAGTATTATTCCATCGAACCGCCATGGGTAACCATATCTATCCAGACAAGGGCAAAGCCAAAACTTGAAGTTGCGGTTACAACAGATAAAAGTACATACACATCTTATGATGACAATATAGTCACAGCAACAGTGACAGTAAAAAACAGTGGGAGTGCAAGGGCTAAGAATGTAGATGTAAATTTAGATACAGGCGAATTGAAACTCAGGGGAGGAGATTCGAGCCGGCTTCACCAGTACTACAATAATATGGAAGCCGGAACAAGCCAGAGTTTTTCAGTTATTCTTCTTGTTCCCGAACTTATTGACCAGAAATCCTATGTTTTGAGTGCGAATGCCACGGGGATTGATGTAAAAGACCTCGAATACAAAGCGGTAACCGGTTCAATCACAATTCCGGTTTCACCCAAACAGAATTATTTTACTGTAAGTAAGGCAGTAAGTAAAGACCGGATCTATCTGCAGAATACCGTACTTGTGAGGATTACGGCAGCTAACAGCGGTATGTTCGATGCATACAATATCCATGTTACAGATAGCATGAACGATAATTTCGAGTTAAAATCAAACACATCGCTGCAATGGGACTACCCGGTGCTGAAAGCCGGAGAAACAAAGGAGATGACCTATTCCATCAAGCCTCTTGAAACAAATATTAATGGCTTCACCATCCCGGCGGCTTCCACACAATTCAAGGTCAATAACAAACCATACAGCGCGTCCTCTAAGCCAATCACGGTAATCGTAAATGGCCCCAAGATTGTCCTGACCAAGAAAGTAGATAAGACATCTGTGAACCTGAGCGAAAATGTAACAGTAACCGTGCGTATCAATAATGTTGGGAATATAGCGACGAAAGCCGATGTCAATGATTCATTGCCCGAAGGTGTGAGCCTTGTAAGCGGTCCTATGTCTCTTGATTCCACAGCATTGGACTTAAACTCCCCAAGGACATTTAACTATACTATCAGGATGAATACAGAAGGAGAGATTGTATTACCGTCTGCAGTGACTAACTTTTCAGATATTGAGTATAGAGGTACAACAAAAGCCTCAAATATCTCAGATAGGCCTGTAATAAGAGTCATCGATAAAAGCAAAATTACACCTGTTCCAACAGAAACTCCTGTACCGAATCAGACAACAGCCCAAACAACACCAGAGGAAACTGCGTCAAGTCCTATACCGACTGAAACACCCGAACCCACTCCTACCCCGATAACTCCTGGTTTTGATATTGCCCTTGCAGTTGTTGTTTTAATTATAGCGGCAGTTTTAAGGCAGAGATAAGGATTGTTCTTTCACGTATAACACGCAATTCACAAATCCGTATATATTCTTAATAACAAATAGGTGTGTCCACGGAAGAACCTGGAAGCATTTTTATATGAGTTTGATGATGCTTTAGGCCAATGAAAACTGTTTCGTCAGTTTACACCGCACACATGTATGGCTTCGCTATACGTGGATACCGCATAAAGCGAGGTACTTTATGAAAGAGATAATATTCGCAGGGCGCTCCAATGTCGGTAAATCCACTCTCATCAGGGCGCTCACAGGTACTAAAATCCCGGTGGGCAGGCGTCCGGGCGTAACAAGAAAAATCCTTAAGATTCCTTACAGGAACATCCAGATTACAGATATGCCGGGGTTCGGGTTCATGAGCGGCGTGTCGGAAGAAAGCCTGGAAGCCATCAAAGATAATATCGTTCATTATATAGAGGATAACGCAGGGAATATCGTGCTTGCAGTGATGGTTGTAAATGCAGGGTCTTTTGCAGAAATCGTGGACAGGTGGAATGAGCGGGGGGAAATACCGGTAGAGGTTGAACTGTTTGAGTTCTTGCAGGAAATGAACATCGATGCAGTTGTTGCTGCAAATAAAATAGATAAGGTCAAAGATGCGGATAAGACGCTTGACGGGATTGCAGAGCGACTCGGAATGATGCCGCCCTGGAGACAGTGGCCTGACAGGATAGTTCCTGTGAGCGCAAAAAAAGGGGAAATAAAAGGATTAAAAGAGCTCATCCGGAAAATACTGGAAGAGAAACAAAAGTCGTTATAATATCTCCCTAATTTGACCATATGTTGGGGATACGTTGCGATACATTCAAATGCTATAAAAACATCATTGTGACTCATGGCAAAAAAGAAAGAAGGCAGCGGCCTTATGTCTTCAGCGGGTTTAATGAGATATTACGATGCTGAAGAGACAGCAATTATAGTAGAGCCAAAAACCGTTGTTACCGTAGCAATAGCAGCAGGTTTACTTGTCCTGGCTTTGAATGCATACTATCATATCTGGCCTTAATCAGGATTTTCCATCAAAATACTTTTTAACCATCACAATTAATTAGGATAGCATGAAGCTATTCGGCGTTCTTGGAGATCCCGTTTCCCACAGCTTATCTCCCGTTATGCATAATGCGGCATTCAAAGCCCTCGGGATGGACTGTGAGTATCATGCATTCAGGGTCAGTCCCGAATTTTTACACGATGCGATACATGGCGCTCACGCTCTCGGGTTTGGGGGATTAAACCTCACTATACCTTTAAAAGAAAAAGCTCTTGAGATAGTTGTCCCCACCGACATGGCAAAACAGATAGGCGCAGTGAATACTGTGGATTTTAAAGAAGGAATCGTCGGATATAACACAGACGGGCTCGGGGCTAAAATGGCGCTAAAAGATAATGGCGTTGGAATAAAAGGAAAGAATGTGCTGCTTCTCGGCGCTGGAGGCGCTGCCCGTGCAATCGCATTCCAGCTTGCAGCAGATGGGGCAAGCGTGACTATAGCCAACAGGACGCCAGGCAGGGCGATTTCCCTTGTAAAAGAGGTTAGCAGGATAGGAAAAGCCAGTGCCGGGGATTTTCGTGATCTTAAAAATCTAATCCAGAATAGCGATATTCTCATAAATTCAACGTCAATAGGGATGTTCCCGAAAGTATCGGAAAGCATTGTTACATCGGATATGATTCACAGGAACCTTCTTGTGTTCGATATTGTTTACAACCCTGTAAACACGCAGCTTCTCAGGGAAGCCAGGAAGGCAGGCGCAAGAACAATCGATGGAGTGATGATGCTTGTGTATCAGGGGGCGGAGGCATTTAAAATCTGGACCGGAAAGAATCCGCCTGTTGAGGTCATGGAAAAAGCTGTCCGGGAGAAGCTGGCATGAAGATATTAATCATAGGCGGGACGGGTGAAACGGGAAGATTTTTTGCGAAATTTTATAAAAAACACGGGTTTGATGTGGTAATTTGGGGAATCAATAAGAAAAAAGACATAGCTCTGGAATTGGGCGTGCAATTTGCCGAGGACCTCGATAAGGAAATAAAATCAAGCGATGTTGTAATGATATCTGTGCCTATCAATATCACAGAAAAGACCATAGAAGAAATCGCTCCAAAAATGCGCGCCGGAAGTTTGCTCATGGATATCACATCAATAAAAAAAGGCCCGATAGAAGCAATGATAAAACATGCTCCTCCAAATGTGGAAATCCTGGGGTCGCATCCCATGTTCGGGCCATCAATACCTGATATAAGGGGACAGATTGTGATTTTTACGCCAATCGAAGGAAGGTGCGGCAAATGGTTCCCGGTAATCAGGAACCTGTACGAAAACAACGGCGCCCATATCGAGATAATGGATGCGGTAGCTCATGATAAAATGATGGCTGTGGTACAGGGTCTCACGCATTTTGCTTATATTTCCATAGGAGCTGTTTTCAGGGAACTTGAATTCGACGTTGCGAAATCGAGAAGATTCATGAGCCCGATGTATGATATCATGCTTGACCTCGTGGGACGGATACTGGGGCAGAACCCCTACCTGTATGCCATGATACAGATGAACCCGGAGGTGGCGAAGGTGCATAGGGCATATATCGAACAGTGCAACCTGCTTGCGGACATAGTGAAAAAGAAGGATGTGGAAGGCTTTGTCGGCCTTATGAAAAAAGCTTCGGCGCATTTCGGGGATACCGAATCTGCCCTGCGGCGGTCTGAAAAACTTATCGGGACCAAAATAGCGGAGCATGAAGAACTTGTGCGCTCTATCGGCGGCGAGAGGGCGCTCAAACACATTTATTCAGGCGTGGTACACTTCGGTATCGTGAAAAAAGTGACACCGAGGACTGTTCTGCTTGAGCGGGGAGGGAGGACGACCGAGCTTTTGATAGAGAATGTGAGACTTTTAAATGAAAAGGAATTGTTCGCATGGAAAACCACGAATCTAAAGAATGTGACACGGGACATCTCAGTTTTTATCCCGAAGGGTTCTGATGCCGGGATTATAAAAAATGTAATAAGGGGCACAAACAGCGTGGTCTCGGTAGAGGTTATCGATGTATATTCGAGGCAAAATACCCAGAGTGTTACATATAGAGTCACAATATTCGCAGATAAAGATGCAGCCGTGGTGCAGGGAAGCGTAGAGGCGCTTCTCAGGGGCATAGGCTGCACTATAAGGTAAGTTTTATTAGATATGAACACACGCAACAACAGAAAGATGGATTTGATATTATGGTAGAAAAAACAACAGTTCGACCAAAGATCCAGGATTTAAAAATAGGGGATGTTCTGCATGTCGGAACAGAAGAAAAAGGGGAAATTTTTAAAGTAACAAAACTGGGTGAAAATACTTTCATATACGACCAGGGTGGCGACCTTAAGGAATATGGAAGGGCGGTAATGGCAAAAAACATCTTCGGTTTTGCGGAGAAGTACAAGGCGGTTTACTGGATTACGCGTGAAGAGGAATAAAAAACAATTTGTGCTCCTTTTTTATAAATTCTTCAATAATTTTAGGATCCGAGGATTATCTTTCATTTTATCCTGAAGAATTTTCAAATTCTCTTCGGTTGAACATTGTTCTTTTAATTGCTTAAGAGATGTGATCGTAAGATCTCTGATTTTCATTGTGTCATCCACGCCCCAGTCTGGAATTCCTAATTTTTTGAGGTCTATATGCAAGCCCAATATCACTTGGAATTCCTCCTCTGTTTTATTCTCGCAAATTTCATGCAATTTTTTTAAATCATCCAGAGAAAGGAGCTTGAAGTCTTCAGATTTTGCAAATTCTTTTGCTTTTATTTGTTTTGGCTTAAAAATGTTAGAAATTTTCGTATTTTCAGTGGCTACTTCCGCTTCCCAATCAATTGAATCAATATCCACATTTGCAAAATCTTTTATTGAATAGACTTTGGCTTTATCAGTAATCAACTTCAATTCAGATGGGGTCAAATTTAAAATTTCTTTTAATCTTTTTATTTCTTTAGTTTGCTCATCGGCTTTTTCAACAATATTGTCGAAGTATTTTTCAATTATATCTTCCTTATTTTTTAGTTTATGAAAATCAGCTACTGCAAGCTGTTCCACAGTGTCTATATCACTATAGTATAAGTTGAAAGCAACATCTTTCTCTATATTAAGCCTGACAACAAGTTCGGAGTTTTCAACATTATATTTATCACGTTCTTTAATTTCGTTCCGTAATTCTTCAGGTAATAATCCTCTAATTGACTTATATAACCATTCTTCTATTGTTTTGGTAAACATGCCAGTAAAAAACGAAAAAAACAAGACGAACCATAAATTCTGTATTTTAACAGCATCCAATAAAATGTAAACACCCAAAATGGCAATATAGGGTGCAATAAGTACTCTTCGAACGTAACCCCACACGATACTTTTCTTTTTATATACATGTATGACCTGTGTAAAAACTTCCTGAACACTCATTAATAAATAAGAAAGGACACCAATCAATGCTGCTGCTGGTATATACACAGGAAATCGAAGATTATCTGATAATACTATATTTTCCTTGTGTTCATAAAGCAAATAAAAAAGTATTACAGGCCATGAAATCAATGATAATAAAAATAAAATATTTCTTATGTCGCCTTCAAGCTTGGATGGATGAATCCGATTCAAATAAAATCTAATAGACCAATAAATGAACATGAGGAGACCTAATAATGCCGGTACAAAAATCGGCAAAAATCCGGAGTCTTTCTGGCTTTTAAGCGGAATTAAAGAAAATTTTAATTTATTCTCAGTAATAAACGGTGAAATCGTTATGTTTTTCGAGACAGGTTCATAGTTTTCAGCTGAAATCTTGAAAGTGTATGTCTGATTTTGCTCGCCTTGGAAAAATGCAGTCCCGTTTTCATTTGAATAAAGGTACAAACTGGATGCATTAGACACATTAAAGGAAAAAACCTCGATTGTTGCTTCTTTGACCGGCAAATCATTAGTGCCGTTCACATCGATCTGGATTGTGGGATTGGCAATCCCGTAAGTAGGCTGAAGGAATAAAGAGACTAAAATTAAAAATATCAGACCTGTATTTAACCACCTCATAATCTTCAGTTTGATAATAATTGTATATAAAATTATCGACTGTTTAAAGCTATCCATCACAAAAAAATAGTAATTCACGTATAGCGGGGAATGGATTCGAACCATTGATCTACGGGTTATGAGCCCGTCGGGATATCCTGACTACCCTACCCCGCTGCTGGAGTAAAAATAGTAAACTCTTCATGTGAATGATAAATGATAAAGCCTTCGGTAATATGAATTTTGGTATAAAATACTGAGACGCATTTCCACGCATGGCGCAGCCATGCGTGTTGTGTGGGAGTCGAGAACCGTTAGGTTTCGGTGGCGAGCCCGTCGGGATATCCTGACTACCCTACCCCGCTGCTGGAGTAAAAATAGTAACTCTCCATTGTGAATGATAAATGATAAAGCCTTCGGTTATGGGAATCTCTATTATCTTTAAAAATAATATGACACACCAAAACATGCTTTACGCGATTGAAACCCAGGGGATTACAAAACACTTTGATGAGATTACTGCTGTAAACAAAGTCAGCATATTTGTCAAACCCGGGGAACTATTCGGGCTCCTGGGACCTAACGGGGCAGGAAAGACCACTCTCATACATATGCTGTCCACGATGACCGAACCCTCAAGCGGCGGCGCTAAAGTCTGGGGTTATGATGTCGCACGGGAACCCGGCTCTGTCAGGCAGAATATCGGTGTGGTGTTCCAGGATACCACGCTGGATGACCGCCTGACCGGGAGGGAAAACCTTGACCTTCACGGAAGGCTCTATGGTCTTGACAGCAAAACAAGGAAAAAGAGGATAGAAGAGGTGCTTTCTCTTGTGGAACTTGCGGACAGGGCAGACGTTCTCGTCAAGACATATTCCGGAGGAATGATGAGACGCCTTGAAATCGCACGTGGGCTTATGCACCACCCGCACGTATTATTTCTTGATGAGCCTACCCTGGGTCTTGACCCACAGACAAGGCTGCATATATGGGAATATATAAAAAAATTGAATAAAGAGGAAGGCGTGTCCATCATGCTCACCACGCATTATATGGAAGAAGCCGACCACCTGTGCGACAGGATTGCGATAATCGACCATGGCGAGATTGTTGCGCTCGATACTCCAGAATCCCTGAAAACCATGCTTGGAGGAGATGTAATCATGCTCGAACTGGAAAACCCCGATGACATATCCAGATTATGTGAGATATATCAAAAAAACGGGTGCGCCAATATAGTTACAGAGAAAATGAATGAGGTTTTTATAACTGTAAAAAACGGGGAACGCCAGATTCCCCATGTGCTATCCCTGGCATCCAATGCCGGTATTTCCATCCAGTCGGTCAGCCTCAGGAAACCCACACTGGATGATGTATTCATTCATTATACCGGGCGCGCCATAAGGGATAAAGAAGGAAGTGAAATTGAAACTGTGGGTTATAAAATTCGCTCAAGGAGGAAATGATGGTCAGCGCATCGGTAAACAGGGCCGTCCAGACCGTATATACCATGTGGCTTCGCGAGATGATTCGTTTTTCACGCTCAAAATCGCGAATTATCGGCGCTCTTGCGACCCCTCTTTTTTTCCTTGTCATCCTTGGGGCAGGATTCAGTTCGTCCTTCCAGGTCCGCGGGGGCGGGGCTTTTGACAAAAGTTATCTGGCTCCGGGCCTGATAGGCATGTCGGTGCTTTTCGCTTCGTTGATGGGCGGGGTATCTATCATATGGGACAGGGAATTCGGTTTTCTTAAGGAAATTTTAATCGCGCCGGTCAGCCGTTTTTTTGTTGCGCTCGGAAAAGCAATAGGCGGGGTGACAACAGCCATGATACAGGGGATATTGATTATGATTATTGCATGGCTGATAGGGGTTCATTATATCTCGATATGGGGTGTGCTGGCAGCTATTGCCATTATGTTTATTTCAGGCATCGGGTTTATTGGCTTGGGAATTGCGCTTGCATCAAGGATCGAGAGCCATGAAGGATTCCAGATGGTCATGAGTTTCCTCACAATGCCGCTTGTTCTCTTAAGCGGCGCGTTTTTCCCGATTTCAAATCTTCCCGGCTGGCTGAAGACACTTGTATACGCAAATCCTCTTACGTACGGCGTGGAGGCGCTTCGCTTCTGTTTATTAGGAAGTTCTACTATTCCGATTTTGCTGAGTATCACAGTCCTGATATTATTTGCATTCTTGATGATAGCGCTGGGAGGAAAATTGTTCGGGAAAATGAGCGTTTAATATGATTGTCCTATCTGGCGGGACAGGCACGCCAAAACTTATCCAGGGTCTTCGCAAGCTTGTTGCGGATGAGGAGATAACGGTCATCGTGAACACAGCCGAGGACATCACAGTTTCCGGGAATCATGTATCTCCGGATGTGGATACGGTTTTATACCTTTTTTCAGGGCAATTAGATGACACAAAATGGTGGGGGATTAAAAATGACACCTTTCACACGAATAATGCTTTACAAAGAATGAGTTTCAACGAAAAGCTCATGCTCGGGGATGCTGACCGCGCCACCTGTATTTTCAGAACGGAATTAATGAGAAATGGAGCAAACCTGACAGAAGCGACTCAGAAGCTTTCGTCAGGGCTGGGGATAAAAGCCAGCATTCTTCCCATGTGCGATGAAAAAGTGGATACGATGGTGAATACCCCGCAGGAGCGCATGCATTTCCAGGATTTCTGGGTGGGAGCGCACGGTGAGCCTGAGGTTCTTGATGTCAGGATTTCGGGAATTGAAAAGGCAAAACCCACAAAAGAAGTGTTAGCTGCGCTTGAATCAGAGGATAATGTGATAATCGGGCCGAGCAACCCCATAACAAGTATCGGGCCTATTCTTGCGTTAAAAGGAATGAGGGATATATTAAGAAAGAAAAAAGTGCTTGCAATAAGCCCGATAATTGGGAATGCGCCTGTGAGCGGGCCTGCCGGGAAATTGATGAAAACCTGCGGATTTCCAGTCTCATCGATAGGAGTAGCTGAATGCTATGGGGATATTCTGGACTTTATGGTGATTGATGAAAAGGATACTGTGGACGAAAACGACTTCACAGTTAAAGTGTTTAAATGCGATACATTAATGACCTCGGTTGAAAAAAGCGAGGCGCTTGCCCAGCGTGTCCTTGACCTACTTGGGGATATTCGATAACAGCACAAGCCCCCTATCGGTCAGCCTGTAATTATTCCCTTCAATTTTGAGGTAATTCCCTTTCATCAAAAAATCGGTCTGGAAATTAAATACATCAGCATTTACGCCCACTTCTTTTTGAAGCTCGCTTTTTTCTTTCCCGAACACACCGATTCCTTTTATCATCCTGCGCCTGATGGGATGTTCAAGCGCCTTGACCATCAGTGCGTGGTCATCCACCTTTGCCTCGCGCACAGTGGGTTTGCGCTCAAGCATGGCTTCAAGTTCGTCATCGCTGATTTCAGGCATATCACTCATTACCGCTCAGGAACATCTCCACCCTGCAAAGATAAGCAGCTATCTTATTGTCCTTTATTTCCACGTCAAAGCCCTTGATCGTGGCTTTTGTAATTACGCCTTTCCGTTTGAAAATCGGGAGTTCTGAAGCTTCTTCTATCGCATTCTTTGCTGCTCTTTCCCAGCTTTCCGGGGATGAGCCCACGGTATCAATTATTTTGACAAATGGCATTTAGTTTCACCCATGATATGTTGGGCTGGAAGAGTAATAAAGGTCACCACGTTCAACGAATAGCAATGAAAAACTTTATATTAATGATACTGTTTAAGTAATGTATATTATTATCTGTATCAAAATATTGTTAAAGGAGAAGAAGGAGATAATGTATGGGTGCGAAAATGGCAAAAACGAAAATAATGGTTTGGGGAAATTAGAGTGAAATAAAAAATGAGCACCAACATCCCCGATATACAAAAGAAAATCCTTGGCTGGAGATGTGGTAATCGATGCGCTTTACCTGAATGCAGAAAAGAGCTGATAATTGATAGAACAGAGAGTGATTGTGAATCAATTACCGGGGAAATAGCACACATCAAGGGAGAAAAGCCATATTCTGCGCGATATGACCCTAACATGACTGACACAGAACGAAATAGTCATCAAAATCTTATTATTCTATGTCGAGACCATCATAAAATGATTGATGACCAACCCAATACATTCACGGTTGAAAAATTATGCGAAATAAAAAAACAACATGAAGTTTGGATAAAAGAATCGACAGCAAAACAGGTTATAGATATTACTTTTGCAGAACTCAATATTGTTACAAAATATTTGATCTCAAACCAGCCTCAACCAAGTAATTCCTTTATAATTATTTCACCAAGAGATAAAATTAAAAAAAATGGACTTTCTTCAGAAACTGAAAGACTAATAACAATGGGAATTACACAGGTAAGGCAGGTCACTGATTTTATCGATAAATTTCCAGATATTGAATTCGGGGATAGGTTAAAGCAAGGTTTTGTATTAGAATATGAGAGATTACGAAACGAAAATCAGATTGCAGGAGACGATTTGTTTTACGGTCTTTTTGATTTTGCATCAGGGAAAAGCAATGATTTCAAAGTGAGAGCCGCGGGATTAGCTGTTTTAGTATATTTATTTGAGGCTTGCGAGGTATTTGAGAAATGATTCTTCCAACAAAACATATCAAATTATCAAATTCTCTTTTAAGTGTAGGTGCAATCCTTTTAAAACATATTAATGGAATGCAAACTATAACTTTATTGTGGAATGAAACGCGTATTTTGCCTGAGATAAGAACTTTTGAACGCTTTACTCTTGGTCTGGATTTACTATTCATGATGGACATCATAGAATTCAAAGATGGTTTATTAAGGAAGTTAGAAAAATGATTCACTCAATTAAATGTGATAAACCCACTTTTAAAAATATTGAATTTAAGCCAGGCTTCAATGTTATTCTTGCTGAAAGAACAAAAGAATCCACGAAAAAAGACTCACGAAATGGTCTTGGTAAGTCAACATTAATTGAAATTATTCATTTTTGTCTAGGCGGAAATAAAGGAGTGACATTAAGCAAGTCAGCTTTAGATAATTGGACATTTACTCTGGATGTCGATCTGGCTGGAAAGAGATATTCAGTGACTCGAAACACTTTAAATATGAATACAATAATTATACGAGGGGATTGTAATGATTGGCCAATAAAACCTGAAAAAGATAAAAAAACAGGCGAACAAATAATTCCAGTTAGAGATTGGAACAGATTGCTGGGGATACTGATTTTTGGATTACAACAATCCTATAAATATTTTAAGTATGCACCTACATATAGAAGCTTGATTTCATATTTCATACGAAAAAATGGACAAAGCGGAGCTTTTCTCAATCCTTTCCAGCAAAATAAAGCTCAACTTGAATGGGATAAACAATTAAATAATGCATTTTTACTGGGTCTTGGATGGGAATATGCTTCAAAATTGCAGGTTCTTAAGGATAGGGTAAAAGTTCTAGAACTAATAAAACAGGAAGCAAAATCGGGAATCTTCTCAACTCTGATTGGAACAATAGGAGAACTAGAAGCGCTGAAGGTCAGGCTGGAATCTCAAGTCAGGAAAGAAGAAGAGCAATTAGCAACTTTTCGAGTCCATCCTCAATATAATAATATAGTGAATGAAGCTAATGATATTACCTATAAAATTCATGAGTTGGTCAATCATAATATTAGCGATAAAAGACTGCTCGAATATTACGAAGAGAGTTTAAAGGACGAAATAGACGCTGCGCCGGAATCTGTGACTCACATTTATCAGGAAGCTGGAATTATATTACCAAATTTGGTGAAAAAGCGGCTCGAAGATGTAATGGCATTTCATAAACAAGTTGTTATAAATCGGAAAGAATTCCTGATTTCTGAAATTGAACATAATAAAAATGAAATTGCAAAAAGAGAGCAAATAATACAAGATCTTTCGTCTAAGCGTTCAGAATTGATGCTTATTTTACAAAAACATGGTGCATTAGAGGAATTTACAAAATTACAAAATAATCATCAAAAAAATGTTGCAGAATTTGAGGATGTTAAGATAAGAGTGGAAAACCTGAAAAAATTTGAAGAGGGAAAGAGCACTATTACAGTTGAACAGGAAATCCTCAGACAGCAGGCGATTGCAGATTTAAATGAAAGGAAATCACAAAGAGAACAGGCGATATTACTATTCAATTCAAATTCTGAAGCGTTATATAAAGCTCCAGGGACTCTTTCCATAGATTTTTCAAAGACTGGATACAAATTTGATGTTAAAATTGAAAGGTCTGGAAGCCATGGGATAGGAAATATGAAGATATTTTGTTATGACCTCATGCTTGCTCAAATTTGGTCAAAAAGAGCAAAATCTCCTATATTTCTTGTACATGATAGCATTATTTTTGCAGATGTAGATGAAAGACAGAAAGCATTAGCATTAGAGTTAGTCGTTAGGGAATCTGAAAAACTTGATTTTCAATACATCTGTACTATGAACTCTGATTCCATACCAACAAACGATTTCAGTAAAGATTTTAAATTTGACAATTATATCAGAAGAATATTTACTGATGCCACAGAAGACGGAGGGCTCTTAGGCATGAGATTCTAGAATAAATATAACCTACTCTATCATGGCATCTCTCGATAATGAATTTGTGCTTGTGATAACAGCTTTCGAGGAAGAATAAAGTCTTTCATATAAACTTTGATTAAAGGAATAAAATAATGAAAACCAGGAAACAAAAAACGGAAATACCGGAAAATATCCCCGTCATAACCACAGAAATGATGGAGAAAACCGCCGTCGAAATCGCTAAAAGGCGGGCTGGCAAGAAAGAATCGCCAATGAAGCCATAAACACGATAATAAGGTGGTATCGTGAAAAGAATAAAAATAACAAACCACAGATGTGCGCAGATAGTTTTTTATACTGAACTTACGTTTATTATATTGAACGGTGGTTCATTTGATTGAACTATTCAAAACATATGTTAAATGGAAAATCCTGTCTTATTTCCTTGCCAATCCAAACACTTCTTTCCACATAAAACAGCTTGCAAGGATACTCAACGTCAGTCCGGCAAGCGTAAGCAACGCTGTAAAGTCCTTTGAGGAAAATGGACTGCTATCGAAAGAAGAAAAAGGACTGGCTCATATTTACAGGCTGGACTCAGATAATAGCATGGTAGCGCCGCTGAAAAAGGCATACGGGATCGCTTTCGTGCTGTCATCGAAGCCAAAAGAGAATTTCCTTGATATAGACCCGGGTATCATCTCTCTTGCCCTTTTTGGAAGCTATGCAGAAGGCAGCTTTGATGAAAAAAGTGACATAGATTTTCTGATAGTGACGAGCACCAGAA
>JAPZAN010000030.1 GCA_027460605.1 Candidatus Methanoperedens sp. | reverse complement strand
ATCAGGGCGTTGATGGCAGCCTTTGTCCTGTTTACGGTATTCTCGTCCATGTGGTGTTATAAGCTTTTTTTCTTAAATTAAGGTTTGCATCCTGACATGCCACTATACATCCGTAATTCATTAAGAACCATCTTTGCGTCCTTTGCGCCGGAGAGGTGAGTTAATTCCATGTTTTGCTTAAATCAAATGCTCGGCAATCCCTTCTGAAATCACATGGTCACAGTAAATACATCGAAGCTCCACAGGCTTCTTGTTCACTGCGAACTTTGAAATAACAGGCTCGTTCGTATTTGAAATGCAGTTGGGATTATCACATTTCACCACGCCTTCAAGCCGCTCAGGCAGTTCCACTTTATGTTTCTCAATGACCTCAAAATCCCTGATAATGTTAATAGTGGCATTAGGCGCGATAAGCGAAATCCTGTCCACTTCCTCCTCTTTTAGCTCCCTGTCCTCGACCTTTACTATATCCTTCAAGCCGAGCACTCCGCTGGGCACGTTCATCGCAACGCTCACCACTGCAGTCGATGTTCCCGATATCCCGAGAATGCGAAGCACATTGAGCGCCTGCCCGGCTGTAATATGGTCAATCACAGTCCCGTGCTTTATGGGGCGGACGCGCATCTCTTTCTTTGCCGACTCTGTCATGCTGCCTCCATCGCCATCGCAAGGAGCGCCATCCTGACAGGAACACCGTAAAAAGACTGCTGGAAATATCGCGCATATTTTGTCCTATCAACCGCAGGATCAATCTCATCCACTCGCGGCAGCGGGTGCATTATAATAAGGTTATCGCGGGCTTTTTTCAGGAGTTCCTCGGTTACCCTGTAACTTCCTGCCATTTTCTGGTACTCTGCCGGGTCAGGGAAACGTTCTTTTTGTATCCTTGTTATATACAGCACGTCAACATCGCTCACAACTTCCTCAATACTGGCGGTTTCGCGGATGCTTGCACCCTGTTTTTTCAGGTCTTTCTTGATAACGTCAGGCATCTGGAGTTGTTTGGGCGATACAAGGGTCATATCGGCATGATATAATGATAAGGCATAAGCGAGCGAGTGGACAGTCCTTCCGTACTTGAGGTCTCCCACAAGGGCGATCTTAAGTCCTGAAAAGCTGCTCTCGCGCATGATTGTATAAAGGTCAAGAAGCGTTTGTGTGGGATGATGCCCTGCCCCGTCCCCGGCATTGATTACCGGGACATTTGAATAGTCTGCAGCCATCCTCGCCGCTCCTTCCCGCGGGTGTCGCAAAACGATGGCATCTGCGTAATTTCCTATCACCCTTATAGTATCTGCAAGGCTCTCTCCTTTGGCTACAGAGCTTGATTCTATCGAACCCAGGTCGATCACTTTACCGCCAAGCCGTTTCATGGCAGTCTCAAAGGACAAGCGCGTGCGTGTGCTTGGCTCATAAAAAAGCGTGGCAAGGATTTTACCGGAAAGCAAATTGGATTCTTTACCCCTTGCGACTGGCTCGAATTCCTTCGCTTTTGCCAGAATAGTATCGATTTCATCCCTTGAAAATTCCCTCATTGAGATGATATGACGCAACATCATACCTATAAAGCTGCACTTAAATTTAAATTTATTGATAACGGTTAAATGCAGGATTGTCCATTTCATGTGTATGGAAAAGGGGCAAAAAGATTTTGAAAAATACCACAGCGAGACGGTCAGGATAAGGAGCCTTCGAAGCATCCGCACCAGCAACACGGAACTTCTCCATATCCTTATTTCATGGTTTGCCGTTTCCTATGCCTTTGCGATTCTGCTTATGTGGTTTAAACTTAATACAAAGCCGACCAGCGGGGAACTTCTAAACGGCATATTCAATCCTCTCGTTATTTCTCTTTCCACTGTCGGCATTTCATTCATCGTCCATGAAATGAGCCATAAGGTCATAGCGCAAAGGTATGGTTCATGGGCAGAGTTCAGGATGAGCCCCATCATGCTCGCCCTGATGCTCATCCTCGTATATGAATTCGGGATATTGTTCGCAGCTCCCGGTGCTGTCATGATTTACGGCGGCAGTGTGGGGCGGCGCGAAAGCGGGCGCATCTCGCTTGCGGGACCGCTTTCAAACATGCTTCTTGCTTTAGCATTCTTCCCGCTATTATCCGAAACCGGGATTCTTTATGAAATCGGCAGATACGGTGTGATCATAAACATAACGCTGGCGCTCTTCAATATGATTCCTTTTAGCGTCTTTGACGGAAGAAAAGTCTGGGCATGGAATAAAATTATTTATCTCGGGTTTGTCATAACCACAATTTTACTGCTCATGGCGTTTGTTGCTATCCAGTTGATTCCTTCATTTACACAGGAGCCGTTTTAAACCGTACCCTCAAATACCCGCTCGGCAGGCCCTTCCATATAGGCGCCGTCTTCCGCAAGGGTGATTCTCAATTCTCCCCCGTCCGTATTCACTTTCACTTTCTTGCCGGTTTTGCCAAGCTTATGGGCGACAGTCGCGCAGGCAACAGAGCCTGTGCCGCAGCTTAAGGTTTCGGTTTCCACCCCGCGCTCATAGGTATGTACTGTAATTTCATCTTTTGAGTTTAGAATCACAAAATTCACATTAATTCCCTTTGGGAAAACAGGGTCGTAGCGGATTTTCGGGGCAATGTCCATCAGCCCGGCTTCAAAAGAATCCACGAAGATTACAGCATGAGGAACCCCAGTATTGACCGCTGAAACGTTATACCCATGTATTGGGATATTGAGAAATTCTCCTCCACCAATTGCCGGGATTTTTTCACGTTCAAAAACAGGTTTTCCCATATTTACTGTTATCCACGTCTTATCCCCGACACGCAGGGCTACAGAGAGAATTCCGGCAGGCGTTTCAACGCTTGCATTCTCTTTGATGTATCCTTCATCCAGCGCGTACTTTGCGAGGCACCTGATGCCGTTGCCGCACATCTCGGCCTCGGAGCCGTCAGGATTGAAAATCCTCATCCTGATATCGGCTTTATCCGAATTCCCAAGATACAGGACTCCGTCAGCCCCTATCCCGAAACGCCGGTTGCAGTATCTGGCTGCAAATCCGGATTTATCAGTGATGACCTCGCCCCTGTATTCGTCGATGAGGATGAAATCATTCCCATTGCCGTGAAGTTTTGTAAAATGAATCATATTATTTCTTTTCTTTCTTTAAAGCCGAAGAGATTACCTGACCTGCTGTTTTTACCATCATATATGCCCCGCCAACTATCAATACAGCCGGGGCGGAA
>JAPZAN010000029.1 GCA_027460605.1 Candidatus Methanoperedens sp. | reverse complement strand
GTATTCCTTTGTATGCACCCCTGTCAGGTATGGTATGGATAACACAATTTTTGATTAAAGCCTCTTCAAGTATCGGGCCAGTATAATCCTTATCGACCACTTTCCCTTTCTCAAGCCTGACGCCTCTTTTATTCTTGCTGCGCATCGTGACCGGAAGGGATAAAAGTTCATGCACCATTTTCGCAATCGGAAGAATTTCCTCACTATTGGAATCGGATGATAAACATAAACCAGACATTTTAATCACTCCTTATTACCAATCTTTATTCCCCGCACTTAATATCCTTTTCCTTTATCTCCCCGCCGGGTTCAATTTCCTCGAATATCTGTCCTTCAAACGAATATACCTCGGCGCCGGAAAGCCATGCGTCAGGCATAAGCCCTGCTTTCATGCAGGTCTGGCACAGGAATTCAGTAGAATCGAAACCGTGTTCAACTGCAACCTGGGGGAGTAATAACCCTGAACTCATGCCCGCCGCGACTATCAGACCATCCTTCCCGATTACTATTTTATCCGGGAGTTCTTTTGGCTTTGCCTTTATACGTTTTGGAATAGTGAGCACAGTTACTTCGATAACAAGGTCATTTATCTCTTCAGGTTTAACAGGCTGAAAACGAGAGTCGTCCCGGGCTGCGTTGATTGCTGATACTATTATCGCCTCCCCGAGCGGCAATACGGGATAAGGCCGCCCTATGCAGCCGCGAAGCTCCTTCCTGTCCTTTTTCTTATTTAAAGTCACAAAGACGCCGCGTTTCTCTTTAAATACTTTTGGCAGGTTATCAGGGTTGATTTTCTTCCCGTTTTTCAGGCATTCTTCTATAGCCTTTCTTGCAAGGCGAACTGCCAGTTCTCCCTCTTGTTTTGTGAGCATGATCATTGATTATCCTGCGGGAATATATGTTTTTTCAGAGATTAAAATTACAAACTATTTAGTTAAGCCAAAATATATATAGTTTGAACTTCTTTAAAAATCTTGGTGGTAATACATGGATTTCTTTGAAAAAGTAAAAGGATTTCTATTGGAGCCGTCAAAAACATTTGACGCTACAAAAGGGGAAAGCTTGGACGAAGCGATAAAATACTATGCCGTTATTGCGGCGATATATTCCGCGCTATTTGCAGTATTGTTAGCATTCGTAGGCACTTTATTTGGCTCGATGATGGGATTGCGAAACCTTGGAATGCTGATGGGAGCTGGCGCAGGAGCAGGCGGTGCGATAATATTCTTTGTACTGTTTATGATTTTTTCAATTATCGGGGCATTTGTAGGCGGCGCTATCCTTCATATTTTCGTGTATATCGTGGGCGGGAGGAAAGGAATTGCCCAGACAATAAAAGCTGTGATGTACGGCTCCACTCCGGGATTATTGCTTGGCTGGATACCGATTATAGGTTCCATCGCTGGAATATGGTCATTGGTTCTTGAGATTCTCGGAATTCGACAGCTTCAAGAACTCACGACTGGAAGAGCAATTCTGGCTGTGCTGATACCGATTATAATAATCGTCATTTTAACAATAGTTCTCGCAGCCATTATTGCATCATTTGTGTTCGGCATGGGCGGGCCTTATGGTAGAGGTTATTAAATCCTCTACTTCTTCACCTTTTTTAATCCCTCAATCACTGCATCATACCTCTGGCAAATCCTCTTCACCACATCCATTTCAGCATTCTTATGGGTGGGAATCAGGATGTCAGCTCCGCCTCCTATCATTTCACCTTGGCTTGAAGTACCGTAATCGGGCGCTATCTTGATGCCATCCCCGGAAATCCCAAGGCGCAGTTCATTCACCATTCGTGACACCATTTCAGTTTGCGGTGCCACTTTCGCAATAATGAAATTGGCTCTTTCGATATACTCCTGCTTCAAACCTGAAAGATATTCGATACTTTCCTTCACTTTTCTTTTACTTCCGTATTCGGCAAGGATATTGATGGAATTTGCCAGATCCTCAAACGTGGTTGCCTGGACTTCGATTATCCTGCCGTCAAAGTATTCGCCCAGCTTTTCTTTATAACCTCTGGAAATCACAAGAACGCCCATGTCCATCAGGCTGTCACGCTGTTCGTCCGTCGGGTTGTAAGGATTTACGAGTTCGTATTCCTCAATCCCGCATAGCGCCATTAATGATTCATACATTGGAGTGACCCCAATGCCCTGCTTCCCGAGCCATTTATCCAGCCCCATCTTTTGCTCACGCGCAAGTTCAATTATCTTGCGCTTTATGGCTTCCGGGTCGCCTGAATCCAGATTGAAATACTCGGCAAATCTCGCCGTTGTCTGGAGAAGGCGTGTCCTTCCCTGCGGCGCTGCGGATACAAATCCGCTCTCCTCAAGTTCCCTGACATGGTCATACGCTGCTGCCCCCCTTCTATCCACAAGGTCAGCCACGGTCAGGGGCTGATGGTAAGCAACCATGGCAAGAGTCCGAAGCACTGGTGAGCGAAGTTCCTTGGGCGCAAGCGACCTGACCTTTTCAGCAAATTCAGGCTTGACCTGCATCACGAACCTGCCCTCGATTTCCCTTATCTCGATAGGGCTGCCGCGCGCCGCATATTCATCCATTAATTCCTGGAGCAATTCCCGCACATTCTTTCCTCTGACAAGGTTTCGAAGCTGTACCGTATCCAGAGGTTCCCCCGATGCAAACAGCGCGGCTTCTATAATCTCCTTATCGCCGCTCACGATGCCCCCTGCCTCCGTATGAAAAGCTCGCCGAAAAGTTCTTCCTGCTCAAGCCATATTTCTTTTTTCGTGGCAAGGAACAGGATGGCAAGGTAAGCCATGACCATTCCCGTCCTGTCAAGAGGAGAAGATAGGTCTGAGAATTTGATATATTTTTGTTTCTCGAATAATTCATTTAATAAATTTCTCATCTTCCCGATCCTGCTTTCAATGTCCTCCTCATGGGCGATTGAAAGCACTTCCTCGATGGTAGTGCGGCGCTCTTCAGTCTTGTTTTTGACGCGGTCAAGCTTTCGCTTTTCTATCGCTTCTGCCTTCTTCAGTTCAGATAATAGCTCTTCAAGTGTAACAGGGCGGTTGGACGAACGCCGAAGAGGCATTGCTGGTATGGGATAATCGCTGATTTCAAAATTGTCAGATTCATAATCCATTATTTCCCCGGCAGGTTCATCCACTTCCACAAGCGCGTTGGATTTCATGCGCAGAAGTATGGCTGCGTAGAGCAGAGTTCTCCCCGAAACGCGCAAATCCATCTTTTCAAGCTCTTCGACATGCTTTAAGAATTTATCCGTAAGCTCGACG
>JAPZAN010000028.1 GCA_027460605.1 Candidatus Methanoperedens sp. | reverse complement strand
GTCACGCAGTTTCTCTACGTCATCTGACATGTGTTTTCTTCTATTCTTGGCAACTGAGGTATTGCCAGGGTAGTATTGTGGTTTATAAGCCATATTTTTTCCTCCTTAATTTATTAAACGGTTTCTTCTGCTTTGCTGGATAAACTCATTTTTCTTTCTTGCTCCGTGCCAATTACACAGAGGTTACTCTCCGCCTTTGCATGTGGGTCAACAAGGCCCAGTATACGTTCATCTTCAAGATTGATTGTTTCATCAGTCTTGCTTTTGAACCCGTACTTGCCGTAATCAGTCAAAGTTGGTCTTTTCTTGATGAAGTGCCCTCGCTTGATTTCAAAAGAGAAGGGTAGCGCTCGTTCACACGCCTTTCTGATTTCTTCGATTGCACTTTCATTCTCCACTTCGACTATAATTTCGCCAACTATTATATGCAATTCGAATGCGCAATCCCCGACATGGATGATTGTCCTGTCAGGATGGTTTACATCTGCGCCCGTACCGGGTCCGCATGTGACCTTCCTGGGCAGATTTTTCCCATTTAACAGCATTCTTATTACGCCTTTGACCTGATCAATCTCGTTTAAGATTTTTTCAGCGGTCTCCGGTTGTAATAATCTGTGCGGAAATACTCTTAACTGTATTGGTTTATCCGTGACTGAAGCAGTTTTTACCATTCAATTCTCCTTATACGGCCCCCGCTATTGCGCTGATTGGCTCTCTGAACTCATCTACTGAGCTGAAGACGTCTCCTACTAACTGGGATGTCTTTGCAGGGCTGTAGATCTGTACACCTGCGTCAAGCGCAACTGCTGCTGCTACGCATGGTACACCAAGTCCCTTTGAGTGTCTGGTGGTTACGTGGTTGCCGTTGAATGTTCCAGGTCCTCCGCCTCCGTATATGGAGTGCGAGAAGAACGAGAATCCGACTGCAACACCCTGTACCTTACCGAAGTCGCATCCTGGCAGTGAGGTTTCTTTCTCGATGATGTCGTTGAAGTACAGCAATACTGCTGATACCGACTGTGGGGCTCTCATTGCACCGCAGTTAATGAGTGTTGCGATCATTGTGCCTGCTGCACAATATGCATTCCACTTTCCGACATCATTGGTCTTGTAGGTTGTGTAGCCAGATGCGAATTTCTTATCTGCGCTGATTACCTTATCTGCAATTGCCTTTTCGACGCATGCATGGACAGCCGAACCGATGGTACCGGTCTTGCCCAGCGCCTTTGTTGTGCCGTAAACCATGTTGTTTGCGTTCAAGCCCTGGTGTGAGTATGCTAACAGTCTGTGTCTCTCCTGTATGCCGATTGCGTCGCCCATTTCGAAGACGCCCACGGTTTCGAGGGTTGAGCACAGCGCTGCTGTGTTCATAGCATTGAACTTGCAGGTTGCTGCAAGGTGGTTTGCCATGACGTTCCTCAATGTGTAGCCAAAGCCTTCATCTTTCTGCGGGATTTCAACGATTGACTTTACGTTTCCGCCTACCATATCCAGTGTCTGCGGGTACTGTCCCCAGACTGCTGATTTGATGGTTGGTGCATCGAACATTCCGATGTTGAACTGGTCGATTATTGCCTGTGTGACCGCTGATCCTGAGCAGGTCAGTGAGGACACATATTCTGCTGCTACATCGATTCTTGCAGATGGTACCTGGACGATTAACTGCTTGCCACCGTTCAAGGAATTTACAACGGTGTCGTCACCGCTATCTACCTTTACCAGGTCTGCAACTGCGCTCTGAATCTTAGCTGCATTCTTCACGATATCCAGTTTCATTTCTCTTCCGAGGATCTTTCTGCCTTTGCCACCCAAAGTACCGGTTGCTAAGGCTTTTTCGATTCCTGCTAAGTCAACGGCCGCTGTTCGCTTGATACCGGTGACTATTTTCTTGATAGCGGCATTTCTCATCGGGCTTATGTCGTTTATATCGACGCCTGATTTGAGTTTTGCTCCTCTGTCGCTATATAGGTCTATTTTGTCAGCCACGTTTATTTACCTCCTATTTGTATATTCCAAGAAATTGCTCACTTGGAAGCGATACAACAAACGAGCGACTACAACATGATAGAGTATAGAACCCAAAATAGTTGTTTTATGTCCTATTTAATTCCCGTATCACATTGTTTTTTATTGTATCGAACAACCATTACAATCCCTTGCACACCCTACCAATTCCTTTAAAGTACTTAAAGTTTACGAATCGTTCATGATAATACATTATAAAATAATTCAAGATAAAAAATCACTAGCACCAGACATTTATTTCAAATGATGCTTTTGGATTTTATCCACCGCTTTCCACACTTACATCCGTCATTTCTGTTGGAGCGGCTTCTTTCTCTTTCTCTAATCTTTCGCCTACTTCCTCACGAGAGAATATTTTTTCTTTGATTTCTTTCTCTTCAACTTCTCTTATAATCAAAAGAATTTCAGGTTTATAATACAGATTGGTCTTATCAACAAGCGCCCATGTGCCTTCTTCATCCGACATGATTTCGGTTATAAATCCCTTTGTCCCCGTTGCCCCGTATAATACTGGACTTCCCACATGTATGGGATTTCCTGCGGAGTCGAATACCCTTGGTTCACTCATCTAAACCCCGTTTTATTCGTCATACCACTTAATACTTTTGGTTTTTTTCCCATCTTTTGGTTTTCCAAAGTCATAATCAGGCGCGGATAAAAGACTGTGAGCTAAAAATCAAACCTCTATTCTTTTAGCGTTCTTATTTATATCCTTATAGTTCTTTTTCATATCTTTTAATTTTTCAAAAGCATCCATGCATGCCTGGAATATTTTTTCAGGCTCCATCCCCATGCGATACTTATCAATTAGAGCGCGAAGCTCGTAATCGCAATTTGCACATAAGTGAATTATTTGATTATTGCCAGAGTCCGGACAAAATTCTTTCGGTACCAGTAGATGCTGATGAATAGAGGCATTGCTTGCGTACCCGCAAATCTCACATTCAACATACGGCTTGTCAAGATTATCCAGCTTCAGCCATTTCTCAATATAACCATCGATATACTTTTTATCTTCTTGCATCTGCTGCAGAGTTCCCGCGCCGTAAATGCCACTACTTCGAATGAACCCGGCAGTGTTCGGGCATAGATCAAATGAGGCTTTAATCCGAGGTCTTTGCTGATTTCAGACAGGACAGCAACAAATTGTTTTTTATAGACTTCTATATCCTCGGTCTGCAAGCCCCTTAAATCTGCAAGCATTCCGATACACCCGCATGCAGTTCCAAATACTTTTAATTCTACTATGTAAACCGGTGCACCTTTGAACTTCCTTATGGTACTCTCAAGCTTTCCCCGGCTTTCGGGAATTTTATTTAAGAAATCGCGCATTTTGTTTGGACCTCACTTAAAGGCAGGGTTTTTCTCCGGGAATCTGTGAATTCATAAACCCTCATAACTCTTTCCGAAGTAGCTTTACAGAATCCGCACTTTTTACAGAATTTTTTGCATTTCATCCACTGCTGGATGGCGCCATCCAGCTCCTTGTTCGGGATATAGAACATATCGCGCAGTTCACTCGGGCAATCCAATAAATCCATTAAATTTCCATCATAAGACCGGTTTGAATAAGCCTTCATGCAATTTATTATCCATTGTATAGTGTTTGCACGTCCGGACATCTTGAAACAATCTATACCTATAGCTTCGTAAGCCTTCAGGTCTTCAGGTCTTATCCACGGGGACTTAATAATAAGCTCCGGATACCTGACCCTGAATGAAATGCACTTTTCATAGTAATAGTCACTGAAGATATTGGGCTTGTTCCCGAGCGCTGTCATGTGAGAGAATAAATTGAAGTGGGAATACCTGAA
>JAPZAN010000027.1 GCA_027460605.1 Candidatus Methanoperedens sp. | reverse complement strand
TTTTGGAAATATTTAGTTATAATTGTTCAACTTTTTTTGAATCGGATTGTAAGGTTTTATTTGAGAAAGTTCTATAAGCGACAGTCATGGAATCAAAACTCTCGTGGATTAGCAAATATTTGACTTTCTGGATTCTTCTTGCCATGGCGGGCGGCATAATTACGGGCGCTGCCTATCCGGAGATAGCCGCCATACTTGACGCTGTCCGCATCGAACAGGTATCGCTTCCCATTGCGATAGGGCTTATCTGGATGATGTATCCGCCTCTTGCTGGCGTGAAATACGAGGAACTCTCAAAAATGAAGAGGCAGGGGAAAGCCCTGGGCGCGTCAATCGTCCAGAACTGGATAATAGGTCCCATTCTCATGTTCGCTCTTGCATGGCTCTTCCTCCCGGACATGCCCGAATACCGCATTGGATTGATATTGATTGGTCTTGCCCGCTGTATCGCCATGGTGCTTGTCTGGAACCAGCTTGCCGGCGGGGATAACGACCTGTGCGCCGTGCTTGTCGCCATGAATTCCATATTCCAGGTGGCGCTATATTCGGTGCTCGCGTATGTATTTATAACCGTATTATCCACATGGATAGGGGGCGCGGGAGCCGGTGCAATCGTAAATATATCCGTGTGGCAGGTAGCAAAGGCGGTTTTCATCTATCTTGGTATCCCGTTCGTTGCAGGCATAGTAACGCGGTCAGTTCTGCTGAAAAAGAAAGGGAAAACGTGGTATGATGATGTGTTCATGAAAAAGCTCGGTCCGACCGCGCTTATAGGACTGCTATTTACCATTGTTGTTATGTTCTCATTAAAAGGCGAAAAACTCGTCGAGCTGCCGTTGGATGTTTTCAGGATAGCAATTCCGCTGCTTGCCTATTTCTCCATAATGTTCGCCCTGTCCTTTTTCATGTCATACAGGCTGGGATTTTCCTATGAGCAATCCACGACGCTTGCTTTCACGGCTGCAAGCAACAATTTTGAACTTGCAATTGCTGTAGCTATCGCAGTGTTCGGGATTGGCTCAGGCGAGGCATTTGCTGCCGTTGTTGGGCCGCTAATTGAAGTACCTGTGATGCTGGGACTTGTGCATGTTGCAAGAAAAGCAAAGGTGACGTGGTTTGGATAAAAGGAAATAGAATAAAAAACCACAACAAACGCACTCGTGGAAGCAAAATGTCCCCGAAGGGCGTAGCGAGGTTACTACCGAGGGAGTCATATATCTCTTAAGTGCTGTATCGCGGCAAACATTATGTAAATTATTATTTATATCCAATAAAGAACAATCTATCAAAAGGAAATAAAACCTTGCCATCTGATTGCAATTTATAATATTTTTTACACTCGGTTAATACTTCCTGCTCAAATTCGGATTTCATTTCCTCGGCTGCCAAACGATCAAGATAAGGCTTCAGTCCTGTAGTTCTTACAAAATCTATTACAGATTCCTGGGAATTTAAAATATGAAAATAGGAACTTTCCCATAATTCAACTCCTGCCGCTAATTTACTGATTATATCATAATAAAAGCCCAAATCTTTTAAAGTAAAAAGTTCTTCACAGCCTTTTGTATAATTTATCCAATTATCGCGATTTGCCACGGTCTCAATTGCAACATTAATTGGCATATTCTTAAATTTAGGTATCTGTATTGCAACAGCGCCTCCGGGATTTACACAATTAAATAATTTTGGTAAAAGTATCTCATGATGAGGAATCCATTGAAGTGTTGCATTGGAAAAAATAAGGTCATATTTACTATCTGGATCAATATTTTCTGCATTATCAACAATCCATTTTTGTTTTGGATAATCTTTTCTTGCTTTCTCGATCATTGTGATTGAGTTATCCAATCCGACTACCTCACTGTCTGGCCATCGGTTCACTAATATTTGTGTACTATTTCCAGGTCCGCAACCGATATCGATTATTGATTGGACTTTGGCAATATTAATTCTTGAGACTAAATCAATAGCCGGCTGAGTCCTTTCTGATTTAAATTGTAAATACTGTTCCGGATTCCATTCGTTCATTCCAGCCTTTTTATTCATGTTTATCAACCTTATTTACTTCATGTATTTTATCGACAGTATGATAACAGTTTTCATATTCTGAGTTTGCGATTTTCGAAAATCTCATGTCCCTCGCTCTGCAAGTTCTCCATCCCTGAGCCAGACTACCTTGCTCACATACTTAATATCATCAGGTTCATGTGTTACCATCAGGATCGTGAGCCCGGTTTCCCTATTTAATTTCTGGAATAGCTCAATTATCTGTTTTGAAGAGGCGCTGTCAAGATTTGCCGTCGGCTCATCAGCAAACAATATATCAGGCCTGTTTATCAGCGCTCTTGCAATCGCAACACGCTGCTGTTCTCCTCCCGACATCTCACGGGGGCGGTGATGAAGTCTTGTGCCAAGTCCGACCTGTCCCAATACTTCGGCGCCGGCTTTCATATACTCTTCCTTCTTCCTGCCGAGTGCCATTGCAGGCAGATAAACATTTTCAAGTGCAGTAAGCTCGGGCAAAAGCGCATACTCCTGGAAGACATAACCGAATTTCGAAAGACGGAATCTCGCCTTCCGGGATTCAGGCAGCCCTGAAATGTTATTTCCATGGAAAACAATCTCACCGGAGTTAGGCATATCGAGCAATCCGAGCTGGTGCAGCAGTGTTGATTTCCCGCTTCCGCTCTTACCCATAATAGCTACAAAATCCCCTCGCGAAATTTCGAATGAGACTTTATTCAGTGCCTTCACCTTCACCTCTCCCATGCCATAAATCCTGGAAAGTCCCTTTATTTCTAAAATGGGTTCGGTAACATCAGTCATTTTAATCACCCCATATTGTATCTATTATCGTCTTGCGGACTGCCATCCATGAAGGTATAAACCCGGCAGCAATCGCAGCTATTACCAGGCTTATTACATTCATCGAAACCTTTTCAGGAAGGATCATTAATGAAGCCAGTCCGATAGGGAATTTCAAAGGATGCTCAATGAAATATGGTTTTATGGCAAAAAATATTATTATCAAGCCGATAAATACACCACTTATCACAATGAACAATGCCTGGAAGATATACGATTGTATTATTATGGATTCTTCTATTCCGACAGCCCGCAAAATCCCTATCTGCTTTCGCTTGGTGATAGTACTGGTATAGACTATTATAAAAATAGTAATGACCGCGACAAACAAGCCGATTGCAGTTATCATCATTGCTATCATGTCAAAGCTGTTTGTTATGTTTTTTACCATGCCGGCATAGACAGTCCATGGTTTTATTTGTTCTTTAATACCCAT
>JAPZAN010000026.1 GCA_027460605.1 Candidatus Methanoperedens sp. | reverse complement strand
TTGCTGAGTGAATTCAGATATTCGATTTCCTTTTCATCCAACTTTAGTTTTGAGCGCGTACTTAAAAATGGCATATTATTATACTAGCGCTCTTTACTAATAAATATTGTTATGTTACATTGGAATCATAATACTAGTGCACAAACAGCCTATCAAAATGCTCAATCTAAATTAGGCAGTGCACAGAATAGTTTTAATCAAAATACGAAACAGAGCTTTGATTTAGCAACTCAATATGCAAATGAGGCTATAAACTATATAAATTCGGCTAAAGCTGATGCAGATAATGCTCGTGTTCTTGCTACACAGGCATCTGAATTACAAAATGCAAAATCTAATGCTGGGAGTGCGATTAGTTCTGCTAACAGCGCAATTAATTCAGCATCCTCAAGTATAGCAACTGCACAAAATACTATAACAGCAGCTAAAAATAGTGGAGCAGATGCAAGTAATGCTGAAGTAAAATTAACTAGTGCACAAACAGCCTATCAAAATGC
Organism: Candidatus Methanoperedens sp.; assembly: GCA_027460605.1. Lineage (GTDB taxonomy): Archaea > Halobacteriota > Methanosarcinia > Methanosarcinales > Methanoperedenaceae > Methanoperedens. The sequence continues at coordinate 21,990 of JAPZAN010000026.1, read as the reverse complement.
TCAATCTAAATTAGGCAGTGCACAAAATAGTTTTAATCAAAATACGAAACAGAGCTTTGATTTAGCAACTCAATATGCAAATGAGGCTACAAACTATGCAAATTCGGCTAAAGCTGATGCAGATAATGCTCGTGTTCTTGCTACACAGGCAAAGGAAAAATACGATAAAGAATCTAAGGAAGCTGCAACTGCATTATTGTCAATAGTTTCAGGTTTTTTATTGATTACAGCAATTATACTATTACGCAGGCGAAAAAAATCCAAGCAAGAGCTGTCAAAAGAGTTAGAAAGTGTGCCCCTTCCTTTGCAGGTGAAAGAACAACCTAAAAAATCTCCTCCCGAAAAGCTGGAAGAAAAAGGCACAATCGACGTGAAATCTGCTTTCGGCTATAAAGGCGCCACAATTTTATATAAAGTCAAATTCGAAAATACGTCTCCAGCGCCGATTGCAGATATCAAAGTATCCCTTTTTGTCCCAAACGTGTTCCTTCTCCTTGAAAAAGAAAAATCCCTCGCACTTCTCAAACCCGGTGAGAGCAAAACCGTAACCTTCGATATTCGTCCCACAGGAGAATGCGGCGACTGCGAGGTATCAGGTAAGGTTGCTTATTACGACACCGCAAGCAACAGGACAAAAGAAACCGACATAGAAAGCAAGATGCTGAGCATCGTCTGCCCCATGCTGAAAGTTAAGGAAATCAGCGAAAGCGATTGGCAAAATACAGTAAGCAACCTGCTTGAAACCGAGGAGAGCACAAAAGATATAGATATGTCGGCTGACACGCTTTTCAACATGGCATCGCGCATCATCAAAGACATGCATATGCACATGCTGAAACCAGAAGTAACTCAGGATAAAAAACTTTTCAACGGCGTGGCGCGCTTCTATTGTGAAGGCATAAAAGGACTTCATTATGCAGCGCAGATTGAGGTCGTTGGAGGAGCGAGGAAGTCAAAGCTCATCATGAAGGCGTGGGCTGAGAAGGAGGATGCTCTCACAGGTTTTTATCACGGCGTACTTGATGAAATAGAGAAACGGGTCAAGGTGAAAGAATACATCGACGACAGCATCGTGCAGTACAACGTCCACATCGGCGATAAAATAGGCACGCTGGTCAAAGATTCCGTAGTCCAGCGCTCAAACATCGGCGCCAGCATGCGGAAGTGCCCGAACTGCGGCAGGGAAGTTGAAGCGAACGAGAAGTTCTGTCTTGAATGCGGGGCGAAGTTAACATATTAAATACCGATTCCGAGCAAGCCCCATCAGTCACCCAACTTATTTATCCCGCCGCTCCGTAACAACATATATGCTCACGCTCGGGCTCGTAAACACCTACGACAAAATAAAGCTCCACGAGGCGCATTACCGAAGTATTGCCAGGGCGGCGCCAATCGCGTACGCTTTCGGGTTCAGTCTTGCCCTCTTTGATTATCCCTTCAAGATGAACGCAGAAGAACTTGTGGATTTCGTGAAAGATAAAACCACAATCGGGGAGTCCGGGAAATATCTTAAAGAATTATTCGGACAAGGAAAATTTTTCGTTTTTGACCTTCCCGAAAAAGGATTCCAGCCCCAGTTCGGTTCGGTGGTAGTAACCACATCCCACCCTGCCCGCGAAAAACAGCTCCAACTGCCAGCCCTTGCCGGCTTGATTAACAGGAAGAAATCATTTCTATTTCTCATTGGCCTCGGGCATAAAGGTCTTCCCGATAAATTGTTCGAGCTTGCGCAATATCACCTTGATATAACATCAAAAGGCGTTTCGCTTGAGACCTGCACTGCAATAGGGGCTGTGCCTGCTGTTATTTCAGGATGCGTGGAAAAGATGAAGGGATAAAAAAGTCATTGCTTATCCTCATTTTCCCCTGTAAAACATTCCCGCAGGTCAAGAATATAATTAATGATGCAAATGCATGCAGAAGCCAGATATGCTTTTTCACCTATCGAAACTTTTTTACCATATCTCAAAACGAACTCTTCATCCTTCCTGGGAAGACCCACCTGGTCTCCCAATACGAAAACAGGATTTTCACCAAGGTCAATCGTCCTGATGCTCTCGCCGGATTCCTCAAGAACAAAGATATTCTTTTTCTCCTTTACAAGCTGCTGAAGGCTGCTTTTTTTTATTGAAATACCAGGATGTTCCCTGCCTGAAAGGACTTTCCTGAGTATGTCTTCCCAGGTACGTTCATCTGTGCGGGCATCTCTTAATTTTTCCCCGTCCACCATAAGCTCAAGAGGCGGAGCTGGAGGCCCGCCGAGAATTGCATGGAATACGACATCCCTGCGCATGGCATGAGAACGGAATAGCGCCATCAGGATAGACTGGTACACAACATCCAGCCTTCCCGCTTCCCTTAGATTCCGGAATCTTGGATCAGTTCTTCCAGTTCGTGAATAGATGATGAATTCGCGCATATTTATAGAGTTAGATTTCTTCTTCCGGGATAATAGTCGTCAATTTGACGTGCTTTACGCCCCTTATGGTCATTATCCTCTCGGTAACTTCTTTGACATCCCGCGCGTCGCCTCTTACCAGCAATACTTCCAGGCACATATCATGATTTATATGCATATGGATGGAAGAACGTATGATTTCAGAGAACTCATGCTCGATATCAAGCAATGAATTTACAAGACCTCTCTGGCTGTGGTCATATACAAGCGAGATTGTCCCTACCCGCTCGCCTTCAACCTCGCTCATCCATGCATAATAACGGATGTATCCCCGGATTGCATCCCTGATTCCTTCAGACCTTGAAGAATATCCACGTTTTGTGATTATTTCATCAAATTTTTCAAGTAAATTCTCCGGCAGGGATACCCCTATACGACTTAAATCCTGTTCCATATGTCTCTCCTTAACAAATATAATTTAGAGTTAATATATCTTTTCATTTACTTTTTTCCTGCAATGGCAAGCCGCAACTGCTGCAAAATTTGGCTGATTCCGGGTTTTCCATGCCGCACGAGCACCTGATTTTTTCTTCACATGGAATGCTCTCAAGAAGGGATGATATCATGTCCATGTTCTTATACAGGATTTTCCAGAGAAAATATACCGGGACAAGCGCCAGAATGAAAAATATTATGAAATATATGCCATAGGGTAAACCGGCGAAGAACGGACTGAATGCCCCGTAAAGAGTCAGGACAATAAGCAAAAATATGAACCACGAGACTATGGAGCGAACCTGTGGGAAATCCGGGGATGACACCTCAAGCTGTTTATTGAACTCTTGCATGAATGTTAATAACACAACTACGACTGCAAGGGATAGCGCAATGTCGATAAGAGCATTGACACCGCTGACTTCTTTGAGCATGACCGTTGCGACTATTTTAACAAGGACTATCAAAAACAATGCAAATATCGCATTTATTATGGGTTTGAGCAATTCCTTTTTCATGTCTGACCTTTTTGATTTTCAAGATAATTAAGGTAAGCGTCCATAAGACCGAAACAGCCTGTAAGCATCATATCCCCATAAGGCGCGGCAAATCTTATGTCCAGATGAGAGCGGCACATGATGCTTCGGTTAGGCCCTGTCACGAGTATTGAACCGATGTTATCAAACCCGACTGCTTCCCTGATATAACACCCATGCCCGCCGTCATCGAATATTTCCTTGAATCCAAGGGTTCCATTGCATAATCGCATGAGATAGTCATCGAGCTTGCCTGCTGTCATCCGGTGGGTGTGATGCTCGAATAACGATAGAACCACTCCGTTATCCACAACGCCTGCAAGGGTGTGACCGTTGCCGATATTTACAACAAGTGAAGGCGTTTTTGCATCCGCGCCAGGAAGAGCGCCCCTTATCGCTGCAAATCCCGTATCCATAAGAAGAGCGCCGGAGAGCGTTCTTTCAACAGCTTTCATTCTTGAAAAGCGCTCGGGGATATTGCCTTTATAAATGAACGAGTTAAGACCCCCGCCATTTTTAATGATATCCCTGAAATACTCAAAACGGAATACGCGGTTGCTGACGCCCGGCGAGTAACCGTGGTCCTGCACCGCGACGGCAAACTTATTCGGGAGGGATATGCCAAAGATTCCCAATGCTTTTTTAAGGGCGGGTTTATCCACGTCGCACATTTCAATCCTTGTTGCGTTTAACTCATCCGCTTCCTCTTCGCTGACTATGACCACTCCCATATCCTTGACTTTGCCCAGGTTATCATTAACCGTGAGGGCGGCTCTTTCTGTCGCATATACACCAAGTCCGGCTTCTATATGCTGCCTGATAGCCCAGGCACATGGCCCACCGCCCATGGTTTCCCCGGAGAGGACGATAGCATGCCCGGCGTGGGTCTCCCTGGAAATCCTTTGCGCGATTATCTGCGTCTGCGACGGGAGGACCATCTTGAAGCAGTTCTCGATATTCTTTTTGCTATCATAGAGAAAAATATCCTGCGTTCCCATTCCAACGTCGATTGCGAGAAGTTTCATGGCATGTTATCCAGAATATTTTACTTTATATAGCTATCCTTCGATGGATTGACACTGGCAAATAATCACCGCAAAGGCGCAAAGAGCGCAAAGCGTGGTTATACTATTCCTGCCGATAATTTACTAACTTCGGGCTGAATATTTATGAATTAAAAAACAGGTAAAAAGTGTTAAATAGCAAACAGTAGATTAGAGGAATACCCGAAATCTTATTCTAAATGATGGATACAGCCATCATTCCGGATTGACGAGATAGCCAAGCCCGGTATGGCGCAGGGTTGCTAACCCTGTGTTCCGCAAGGAGCTCGGGGGTTCAAGTCCCCCTCTCGTCGTTTGTTTTCTCACTTTTTCGGTTACCAGATATTATTTTACTTTAAGCGCCGCCCAGATTACAGTAGTAAATAATCCCAGATAAACAACAACTACGAGAAAATATGAAATTAATGCCATAGAAAATGATGAAATGTTTTTGACCATGCTGATAGCCAGGATACTTGATGGGATTGCAGAGAACGAAACTGCGACTAAAAACGATATTATATTTATGATTTTTTTTGTAGTTTCATTTATTTCTTTCTGGATAAGAATATAATATGTAATTGAAAATAAAGCGAAAAATATGAAAATCATTGTTACGGCGGTATCTTTTAAACCGATATATTTACTGTACAAAGCTTCCGGGGTTTTAAAAGCAACGATTAAAGAACCGACTATTAACAGGATTTCAATTAATTTTGTTTTCTGGCTAATCTCATTCAGATAAAAAACATCTGATAATTTAGTATGAGTTACTTTTAACTGATTTATTTGATGTTTCATTCCAAACACAATTCTAGATTTATTTATTGATATAAATCAGTTGTTGTGCGAACTCCCTGCTAACCATTGTTCCCGCAAGGAAGCGGGGGTTCAAGCCCCCCCTCTCGCAGCCTATTATTTATTTTTTCACTTCTTCTATACTTTTTACTTCTTCGACGCCTTTCTTTCCAAATTTGCCAAGGAGATTTCCAAGTATGCCCTTCGCGGTCAATAGATAAATCGCTATTAACCCGATAACTGTTACAACTCCACCAATCACGTAGTAATTTATTGGCTCTTGCTTAACTTCCAGTATCCCTTTCTGCCCCAGGATTTCAATCGTATAATTGCCGGGCTGGGCTTCTTTATATGTGAAGTTGACCTCCTTTATCTCGCCGGGAGCCAGGGAAACAGACCTGTTATCCACTACCGTGCTGTTGACTATCAGCTCTACCTGCTTTGTGTCTGCTTTCGTGCCGGCATTCGTGATGTTTGATGTTATAAACGTCTGGACATTTGCGAAAACTACGTTCGGTGAGATATTGATATCAAGAGCCCTGTACTCGGAGAAGGGCATCCTGATGGAAATCTCCCTGACAACGCTTACGTATTTGTCCTTGGACGCCCCGAGGTTATGAGTCCCGCTGACAGTGAATGAATAATTCAATATCCCTTTGATATCTGTTGCCCCGATGACCGAATTATCCAGTGTAATACTCGCGCCTGCAATAGCCGTCCCGTTTGACTGGACTTTTATTGATACCTGGATTCCCTGGTCTATAATAGCCGGGATATCGATGCTCAACCTGTTATCCACCCATTCTGCAACCTGTATTGTCTTGACGGCTTTTTCGTATCCCAGTTTCGTAGCCGTGATATTATGTATGCCGCTCCGTGTGAGGGTGTAATCAAGTTTGCCAGTGCTGTTGGTTGTCCCTATACTTGTATCATCGAAAGTTATCGCCGCGCCGTCAGCAGGAGATGAGCCTGCCGTTATTGCAATTGTTATCGTATCTTTTACACTCGGATTTGAGGGCACGGAAATTGAAAGCTGGTTTGCGGCAGCGATGCTCCCGTTGACCAGTATGAAGGGATAGAATCTGATATCGTTCGAATCTGCTACATGGAACTTGATATTCCCCATCACGTCGATGATGCTGTTCTGGCTTAAGGTCACAGTTCCTGTATTTTTCATTTCTATCTTGTTATCGGAAACTTCAGTCACTTTCATGATTCCATACTGGTCACTGGTGGTGACCGGTGTGATGGCTTCCGATATCTGGAATATGCCTTTTATGAATGCTGCGTTAGCTTCCTTTCCTGAGAACACCGTTTCGATATGTGCAGCAATTATAGGTAGGTCGCTCACTACCCCGACCCTCTTTGTATAAACGTATGTATTGCCAGCCGAGATGGCGGTAGTATCTACTTCATTGCCGTCTTTTAATAGTGAGACAAGTACTATCTTTCCGCCTGTGATGTCAACATCCTTGACTTTCAGGACATATCCTTCACTCAATGTGAGTGTGCTTCCCGCATATACTGCACGCTGGGTGTTGTCATCCGCCAGAACTTTATGGAGCTGCTTGCTGGCTATAGTGCTTATGCTGGTTGTTGATAAGCCGGTCGTGCTGCCAATGTATCCTGCAAAATACTTATTAGCCATGAATCCTATGACTTTGTATGTACCGAAATTCTTGTATTTGAAACTGACAGGCTGCGGCAAAGTCGTATAGACAAGAGCCTTTTCATCAATTGTCCTGCCTGCCCTTGTCAGGGTTAATTTCTCAGAGCCTACGTCTTCATCTATGTCATAATAGAAACCTTCGAAATTCAACGGGTTCCAATCAATAGTTGCCGGGTCTGTAGCCTGCGATATCGTGCCGCGCACTTCATAAGTCCCGGATTTCTTTATTGTCGGGGCAAACCGCAATATGCTGCTATTATCGGCAACCTGTATCTTCATATCTCCCATCAGGTCGTTAAGAGAGGCTGGAGATAATGAAAGGCTTGCCTTGTTCACCATCGTAATCCCTGTATCCGAAGCGCTTGTTATTTCCATTATGCCATACCTGTTGCCTGTATTTATCGAGGTAAAGCCTTCCGATATCTGGAATATGCCTTTTAAGAAAGCCGCGTTCGCCTCACGCCCCGAGAATACCGTTTCTATATGGACGGCGATTATCGGGACATTGCTTACCACGCCAACCTTCTTTGAATAAACGTATGTACTTCCAGCCGGGGTGGCGGTAGTATCTACCTCATTGCCGTCTTTTAATAGCGATAGAAGTACTATCTTTCCGCCTGTGATATCCACGTCTTTTATCTTCAGGACATATCCTTCGCTCAATGTGAGCGTGCTGCCTGCATATATTGCCCGCTGGGTATTGTCATCCATCAATATCTTGTGGAGCTGCTTGCTGCCAATGGTACTGATAGGCGTGCTTGTTATGCCGGTCGAGCCTGTCGTATATGCGGCAAAATATTTCTCTGCCATGAATCCTATGACATTATACGAGCCCCATGGTTTGTATTGGAATGAAACGTTGTCCGGCTTTGTGGTGTATGTGATTGTATTTTCCGGAAGGCTCCTGTCAGTCCTGCTTGTAAGTTGTATCTGCAATGACTCATTGCCCACGTTATTATCCACATCGTAATAGAAGGCATAGAAGCTCATGGGATTCCATGTGTATGTGAGGTTCATCTCTTTGCTGGCATCCCATATTCGGTTGCCGGTCTCGTATGAGCGGGAGCGGACTGTCCAGTTCCAGTATGTTGAGTTGCCCAGGCCGGTGGTGATGTTGGTTGCGGTCACCGTTACGTTATGCGAGCCTGTTACTGGCGATATGTTAGTATAAGTAGCTTTAGTACCGCTTGCTATCGAACCGTTATCTAAAACCAGAACATTATCAACATACCATGTAATGTTTGATGTCTGGTCTGAATACGCCTTAAAAATAGCCTGTTGCACTCCAATTGTTTCATAATTCAAACCTGTCGGGCTGTCTTTTATTATTGCAGGTCTTGCCGGAACTCCCGGAACAAATGGGGATAAGCTTGAAACTTGACCTGTTACCATATCAGTACTTGGATTATAAGTGGTCGTCACGTTATCCCATTGATTTGTCGAATAATTCCAGTGATATAGCCGTACATCTGAGTCGCTGTAACCCGATGGCAATACGGTATTATATTTTACGCTAACTGTAATTGGTGCGGTGACGGTGGCGCTAGTGGAAATATTGAGATAACTTCCTACGGCAGTATAATAGGCAGAAGGAAGCGTGTGACCCGATGTATCTGGGATTTCAAGTGTATTCCCTGCTCCGGTAACGCTTGTGAATGTGACTGTTGAGTTTTGTAATGTTGTTTGTACATTACTCCCAGTCTGTGTATTTGGGTCTGTGGTCGCGGTTAAGTTTGCCCCCGTCTGGTTCACGTTTCCTGTGGTATCCACTGTTTTTACTATAATTTCATATGTTGAGCCGGAATTAAGACCCGTAAGATTATAGGAATTAGTGGTATTTGTTGTTGTATTATACACAAAAGTACCGTTTTTGTATATACTAACATGATCAAAATCCGGGTCGCTCGGATTTGTCCAGTTAATTAGTAACCACGTTGTTCCATTACCTATCAATGATAGACCGGTAACACTTGCAGGTGGAGTAGTATCTGACAGTACATTTGCAACTGTAAAGAAAGTAGAGGTATCGCTCGTGGTATTATCGGTAGTACTGTTATCAACTACAGTTACGTTAAGCTGGTAATCACCGTTTGCTAAACCTGTTGTATCAAGTGGAGCATTTAATGTGTGAGGGGTTCCGTTTAACAAAGGAGTATTATTATTATAAAATGGCGTCCAAGGGATAGAGCCGTTTTTATAGGAAAACTCTACGCTTACTATGTTCTCAACACTATCACTAACTTGCGCAGTAAATACAAATGTTCCATTTATAGTAGAGCCATTAGACGGTGAAGTTACTGATATCGATATATCCGGAGCCGCCGCCATAGCTATAAAAACCGCACTTATCGTCAACAGTACAAAAACAATTTCTTTGACATATTTATTAATTACCATGTTTTTCCCCTCTAATCATATTTCAATTTTTTTCATCCTCGACCCGTCAACCATACTGCAAAAACGCAGTATAATAGACCGCACGTCATAAGAACTCATTATATAAATAATTTCTGTGACAAAAGTCAACTCGCAGAAGTTTAAATGAACCTGAACTACAACCCCTCGAATTCCTCAAGCGCCGCCACAACTTCCTCATAGTCTGCGCCTTTGCGCACGATTTTGCGGTTTACAATATCGACAACAGTTGAAGGCTCGCCCTTACACTCGCCGCCGTCAATGATATAATCCGCGCTTATTTTGATTTCATCCACTTTTACAGGCGGCGCCTCTCCTGAAATATTGGCGCTGGTCGAAGTGATAGGCACGCCCGCAAGTTCAATGAGCTTAATCGTGGTTTCATGGTCGGGATAGCGTATTCCCACAAGTCCCGAACCCGAAGTTAATATGCCGGGAACTTTTTCTTTTTTCTTCAATAAAACCGTCACAGGCCCGGGCAGAAGTTTTTCAACAAAATGCCTTTCCTTCCTGCCCATTACCACAAGGTCGTCCATCATCCTGAAACCCGAAACAGCCACCGAAACCGGCTTGTCAATATCCCTTTTCTTGGCTGCAAACACTTTTTTCAGCGCCTCTTCTGAAAAAATATTTGCGCCGATACCATATACGGTCTCCGTAGGATAGATGACGATACCGTTTTTTTTAATAATCTCCGCTGCTTTTTTGATATCCGTGCCTATATCGCTTTTATAAAATGGCATGTCTGTGGTATTCATTGAAAAAACCACAGAGAGCACAGAGGACGCAGAGTTATTAATTGATCCCGCATTGCGCTTACCAAATTCTCTGTGCTCTCCGTGTACTCTGTGGTTTATGATTTCCTGTGCATTAAAAAAAATGGAACAAATCTACGCAAAAATTATACCGGAACAATCGCCAGTGAGCCGACCGGGCAGTTGCGGGTGCATATCCCGCATGCGATACACGCCAGGTTATCTATAACCGCGGCACCATTGGATACTGAAATCGCAAGTTTTGCGGTATTGACATCAAAATCTTCCGCTTTTGCCAATTTCGTATTCGTGGGGCAAACCGTTACACATATTCCGCATCCGTTGCAATTCTGCGATTGCACAAGTTTCTTATCTTTTGCCATGGTGTTTGATATTGCTTTCGACGATATGAATATTTCGCTTAATACTGCGGCTCCAGGCCCTCAAGCTTTTCTTTTATCCCCCTGTTTTGTTCTGCTACCTGCTCCTTCTTCTCCTTTTCTTTCCTGACCGCGTCAATCCCTATGGTAAATAATTTATTCAATTCAGAAGAAGCGCCGATTGACAAAACAGTAAGCACCCTTGGCATTCCACCATTGCGCAAAAGCACTCCCTTGAATATCTGCCCTATCTCGCTTGAAAGTTTCTCGACTTCTGTTGTAATATCATTTATATTGAGATACTTTTTATCCCCTTCTATAATTATCATTGCCCTGTTCGCTTCCTTATACGGGTCAAGCTCAAAAAGAAGCCCTGCATGCGAAAGGCTGTGCTTGATGACCGCCTTGATGGAAACGTTCTTGTCGCCTTCCCCGAAACCCATTGTCGCAAGCTTGGAACCCGCTGACATGACAGTTTTGAAATCGCCAAGGTCAGTAACCATCATCATCTCGCTGTCAAGCGACTTTAAAAGGAACAGGAATCGCTGCGCAACCGTCCTGTTTATCCCGTCGTAAGCGCTTTTTATATCCTTCCCCAGATGCTTTAAGAACTGGTTATCCACGACAATATTGCCATCCGAACTTCCGGCTATTATCTCTTTCAGGCAAAAAATCGAATTCTGAAGATAAATCGACCCCTCCTCCCTGAAGGGAAGCACTATAATCCCGTAAACGCTGAATTTATATCGCTCTTTCAGCGCTTCAATCAAAAGGGGAGTGAATGATGAACCCGTCCCGCCAGAAGACGACGCTATGACAAATGCTACATCAAAATCCCCGCGTTCCTCTATCGACCGGAGCAACAATTCCTTATTATCTTCAAAACATTGTTTTCCGATGTTCCTGTTCGCCCCGACCCCATGAAGATAGGGCACATGGATCCTGTCTTTTGCTTTTGTAAATCTCAATTCTTTCAGGTCATTCATCGCCGTATTGATTGCAAGGGTTTCAACGCGGCTCGTAAACTTCTGCGTGCCATAATATTTTAAAAGCGCGCTTCCTCCGAATGCTTCTTTGTTTATTGCGTCAAGAATCCTGTTGCCGCACTGCCCTACTCCGATAATAAGTACATTCAGCATATGACCTCTAATACGAATATTCCCTATGTCTTTTAATTGTAAATAATACTATTCCTAATATGAAAATCATAATCGGGAGCAAAAAGTACAGGTAATTCCCTTGTTTTTCTGTTACGGTGATTGTTTCGGATTCAGAAGGCACACCAGCCTCATTGTCATTGTAAACCGTGATTAGATGTATTGTGTAATTACCAGCTTCGTTTGCCTTTAAAGTGAATCGATATTCTTCTATACCAGCAGGGCTTATGCTTTCATAATCCTTTATTAGATTTCCGTCAATAACCTCCATTCCCAGTGGAGTTGTACCCTTTATGCGTACCGATTTTGCAGTAGCTTTTCCCGTGTTGGTGATTTTTACGGTAGCTTTTATTAGCTCACCTACGGTGGCATTCTTTTTATCAATGCTGATAACCGTGGTCAGGTAGGATTTTTCCCTTAAAACTTCAGCAACTGTAATTGTCAGCGAATTTGATTTGCTCGTTTTTGAACCATATTTTATGATCGTAGGTTCGATAGTGAATGTTCCTGAATCCACAGCCTTCAATCCGTAGTTAAGTTCCTGGCTATCTCCAGCAGCAAGTTCAGCATTTATCTCTGGCGGAAATGTTGAATATGGAGCATTGGAAAAACCGCTTGGAAGCTGTTCAGTTAAAGCCACATTATAGGCTGTCGCATTTCCTATATTTTCTACTTTGATTTTTAATTTTACAACGTCCCCGACATTCATATTTGTTTTATCTACCGATTTTGTCAAAACGATATTAGGAATCCCAACTGGTCTGACTATTTGATACTTTTTTGGTGCACTCCACCCTTGAGGGAATCCTATTTTAATCAAGGCTTCTGTAGCTGTGATGGAAGACGAGGTGAGCGTAATTTCATTGAATGTGATTGGTTCATTATCATACAAATATTTAATTTTTGATGACCCGTCGGAGGTAAGATTGACTTTAACATAAACCGGTCGTGCAAGTTCGATAACTTCTATAATATAAGAACCATTTTCAAAATTTAAACCTGTATCGTTTTGCATTGTAAAATTGAATGTTTGTGTCGATGCGCCTGACGCTGTTGAAGCCATTAATGAAATTAATAATAAAAAAGCGAGTATTCTTATCAAATGGTCTCCTTTTTCCAACTTATAAGTCATTACCAAAGGAGTGTATTAACATACGATTATATATAAGCCTTATGAACAAAATCACATTTCTATCCTCGAAAGGACGCCGTGGAGCTTGTGGGGCGGAAGTTTATAAAACTGGACGAATGCCGGTGTAAGTTTCTTGATAGTTGAATAAATCTTCCAGATGATATTTTCAGTCACAATGTCTTCAAGACCATAGAATATCGTCTTTTCATCTATTCCGGATTCCTTCAATATCTTCTCGACATCGATCATTTCCATATACCCCATCCTTATCTCAAAAATCCGGAGACCGTCTGCAAGCGTCTCCTTAAAAGAGCTGGCAACCCCGAAAGGGTTGTCTAATTTAATCATGGAAACAATTATGTTATCCTCATAAACGATGTTATTATCGAACATCGTATTAGCAATATATGGTGGAATCCTTGTTATATCTCTCGCAAAGAAAAGCGCTGTTCCTTTGATTTTATTTATACTTGAATATAATCTATTATATTCTCCAAGGAAAACATCTAAATCCATGGGTTTAAGCGCGCCGTAAAGCTTTTTCTGCCCTGAGGTGTAAACCATAATTATGCTGAATGGAATGATTGCAAGGATGATTGACCAGTAGCCTCCGGATGGTATCTTGTGCAAACTTGACAGGAGGAATGCCATGTCAACAAATGTCACAAGCATTGCGATTGCGAATTTTGACATTTTACCCCTTAAATAAAAAATCCATGTCATCATAATACCCGTAAGAGCCATGGTTCCGGTGACTGCAAGACCGTATGCCGCTGCCAGACGATGCGATTCTTTGAAATCAAACATGATAAATAAAACAGAAACAAGCAGGAGCCAGTTGGCTGTTCCTATGTATATCTGCGACTGCAGTTCGGTGGAGGTATAATCCACCTTAAGCATGGGCAGGACCCGGGTTGTAATCCCCTGGTATACTATGGAAAACATCCCGCTTATCATTGCCTGCGAGGCTACGCCTGTTGCGCAGAGTATAACCTGGGAAAGCACAAAGAAGCCTGCGATACCGTTCTCTATAAGAAATCTAAAAGCATAGTAGGGATTTATTGCATTTAATACAGCCGGAACATTGAGAATCGAAACAAAACCGGATGCCGCTATTGATAAAAACCACAACACCATCACAGGACCGAACGCCCATGCAATTTTTTCGGTGCCCTTTTTCTGGATTGAAAACAGCGCTATTGCAATTATAGCTGCAATAATAACAAGCGTTTCCGGCGAGGTTCCCTCAAGTCCGGGAATAAGGACAAGACCCTCGACGGCGCTGAGTATGCTTATAGCCGGAGTGATAACGCCATCGCCGAAAAGAAGTGATATGCCAATGAAGGAAAGCAGGATGACAACCGAGATTTTTCTTCCCGACTTTAACATCGGGATAAGTATTTCACGCAGGACAATGGTGCCTCCTTCGCCCTTCTGGCCAAGGCTCATGGCAAGCCATGCATATTCCACTGTTACCACAATAATAAGCGTCCATATAATGAGTGATAGAATACCCAGGACGTTGGCTAATGTATGCTCTGTAAAGAGAAAAATAACTGTAAGGGTGTATATCGGGCTTGTTCCTATGTCCCCGAAAACAAGACCGAGGGATTTTATAATACCGTTGAGGTTTTCTCTGCTGAGCATAATTTATTCCAGCTTACTGGCATAGCTAAATCTCTCTAAAGATTCTCTTAATGGTTTTAAGGGTTTCTAATTTGTTAGGCCCTTGTAGCTTTAGTAAAGCGGCAGTAAATCAACTACTCCACAAAAGGTTTCCCCGACTTCAATATAACATCCGCCACTTCAGGACGCATCAGGTCCGGCGTGGGGCGTTTCCCCGCTTCTATCATCTGCCTCATTTTCGTCCCGCTAAAATCAATCCTGTCGCTATGCGGGCATACCTTGTCATTGGTTATCCCGCCGCATTTGTTGCAGTAGAAAAACGACATGAAGAACATGGGCTCGATACCGATATCCGGGAATTCCTTGAAAATCTCCTGCGCCGCAAACGGATGATAATAATTACCCACGCCGGCATGGTCTCTGCCGATGATGAAATGTGTGCACCCGTAGTTTTTTCGGACGATTGCGTGGAATATCGCCTCGCGCGGACCGGCATAGCGCATTTCGGTCTGGAAAATGCCAAGGACGACCCTGTCCTTGGGATAATAATTATCGATAAGCACTTCGTAGCTTTCAAGAATAACATCGTCCCTGAAATCGCCTTTCTTTTTCTTGCCTATGACGGGGTTTATGAAAAGCCCGTCCACCATCGTGAGCGCGGATTTTTGCAGGTATTCATGACCCAGGTGCGCGACGTTTCGCGTCTGAAAGCCGACGATTTTTTCCCATCCTTTTTCTTTAAAGAGGTTCCTTGTTTCTGCCGGCTTCATTGCATATTTATAATACGGCGTTTGTGATTCGTTTAGCAGGTTTATTTTCCCGCCCATGAGCGTATCATGCATGGAATAGGTTTTTGCCACTCCGGGGTGAGCCGCGTCGTTTGTCCCGAATACCTGCTCGGCATAGGCTCTTTTATCATAGCTGAATATTTCTTCCACCTGCATTACGGCCACAATATGGTCGCCATTTTTCAGGAGAATGTCGTCCCCTTCTTTTATGTCGTTGTTGTCGGTATCAAGCACTATCGGAAGCGTCCAGGGAAGACCGTTTGAGAGGCGTTTATTATAGAGGATGCTTTCATATTCCTCGCGGCAGTTGAAACCTTCAAGGGGACTGAACAGCCCTGAAGCAATGTTCTCTACATCTTTCATCAGGTCAGCGCTGACAGGAACACTCTGGTACTCAGAAGCCTGCTCGATGATCTTTTCCCGTTTCTGTTCTGGTAATGTCCTGTTGACCAACTTGCCGCCGTGGGGTTTTATTTGTGTCATTGTAATTCCAGCGTTTCAAAAATAGTATATTTTTATTTCTTCACATTCCCTGCATGCAAACCGCATTCCTTCTTCGTAGCATCCTCCCACCACCAGCGCCCCTCGCGCTCGTGCTGCCCCGGGAGTACAGGTTTCGTACACGGCTCGCACCCTATGCTGACAAAACCCTTTTCATGCAGCTTGTTGTAAGGGACGTTATTCTCGCGAATATAATCCCATACCTGTTTTGAGGTCCAGTTCGCAAGCGGGTTGAATTTAATGAGCTTGCCTGTCCCGAATGTCGGGTCTTTCTGGATGACGGGTACGGCCGCCCTCGTTCCGGGACTCTGGTCTTTGCGCTGGCCTGTTATCCAGGCGTCCACTGTATTGAGGGCGCGCTTTAAAGGATCAACTTTCCGTGCATCGCAGCATTCCTTGTGACCGTCTTTATAGAAAGAGAACAATCCTTTCTCTTTGACCAATTTTTCCGTAGCATCGCGATTAGCAAAGAACGCCTCGATATTAATGTTGTAGGTATTCCTGACCTCTTCGATGAACCGGTACGTCTCGGGATGGAGGCGCCCGGTATCCAGTGTGAAAACCCTGAAGTTTTTGCCTGTCTTTTTCGCCATGTCAATCAATACCACATCCTCTGCACCGCTGAATGAGATTGCAATATTCTTGAACACCCCAAGCGCCAGTTCCATGATTTCCTGCGGCGATTTGTTCTCGTATTCTTTTGCTAAATTTTCAATATCAAGTTGTTCTGACATTTATTATCCTTATCCTTTTGCCTATCCTAATATCTGTTCCTTGAATTTTTCAAATCCCACGCGGTCAATGCAGTCCCCGAACCTCTCGCCAATGTTGGTATTTTTCTTTGACCAGTTGATTATCTTCCTGAATATGGCGACTGCTTCCTCCGAGGACTTTGCGTCGGTCAATTCTACTCCAAGCTTTGGGTGTTTTCCTATCTTTCCGCCGACAAATAATCTATAGCCTTTCCATTCCTCGTTAATAAGATCTGACGGGCATGTTCCCACACAGGCGCCGCACAGGTTGCATTTGTCCCAGATGATTTTTGCTTTATCATCCTCCACGACGATGGCTTTCTCGGGGCACATGAACGTGCACGTTCCGCATCCTGTGCAGTCGGCGGTATAGATGGCGGGCTTGAGTATTCCCATCACGCCGAGGTCATTCTCCTGCGGCTTGGCGCAGGCGTTCGGGCATCCTGTAACTGCGAACTTTATTTTCACAGGCATATCCTCGCCGAAGAATTCCTTATCCAGTATTCCGGCAAGGCCGTATGTGTCTATGATGCCGTAATTACATTCGAGATTCCCGGGGCATGAAATGATATTACGCACGCGCGGCCCGCAAGAGCCGGGCGGTGTGCCGTTATCTTCAAGCTCTTTTGTTATCGCGTCCAGATTATGTATGTCCACATTGGGAATCTGTATCCCTTGGCGCGTAGTTATATGAATATAGCCTGTGCCGTATTTTTTTGCAATCCGGCTTATTCCCGCAAGCTGTTCACAGGTAACATTGCCGCACGGCATGCGAAGCCTGACCACGAAAAGGTCTTTCTGCTTCTGCTTCATGTAACCGGATTTTTTTAAGGTCGATACGTCGAGTTTTTCCAGGGTCATTGATTCACCATGATATTCAGAATGATATTTAAATATGAGGTGCTTAACTCAATTGGGGTTTAAATATACCTGATGGATGCGGCAATATTTGTTAATAAATAGCATATTATTTATCAGATTATTGCCATATTCTATAAAAAAAGGGGTTTTTATGGAAAACCAAATTCTCTGGCTCAACAGGAAAGAAGTGGAATTGCTTCTGGACATGAAAGGGACGCTCAAAGTGGTAGAAGAGGCATTCAGGCAGCACGGTCTCAAGAAAGTCCAGATGCCGCCCAAGCTTTATCTCTATTTCAAAAAGCATAACGGCGACCTGCGGACGATGCCGGCATATCTTGAAGAGCAGGACATTACAGGTGTCAAGATAGTGAACGTCCATCCCGACAACCCGAAAAAAGGTCTTCCGACGGTGATGGCGCTCGTTATCCTCAACTCAACCGAAACAGGTGCGCCGCTTGCGGTAATGGACGGCACTTACCTGACCGATATGAGAACGGGCGCAGCCGGCGGGGTTGCCGTGAAATACCTGGCGCGCAGGAATGCGAAAACAGTGGGCTTTGTGGGAACAGGAAACCAGGCAAGGACGCAGCTTCTTGCAATAAATGAAGTGATGGATATTGATGAAATAAAAGCCGCTAGCGCGTCCGAGAAAAGCACACTTGCGTTTAAGGACGATATGGAAATAAGAATAGAATGTGAAATTACAGCTAAAAAAACCATTAAAGAAGTTTGCGATTGTGATATTCTCGTAACTACAACTCCTTCAAGAGAACCAATTGTAATGAACGAGTGGATTTCTGAAGGGACTCATATCAATGCGATTGGGGCAGATGCAGCTGGTAAAGAAGAACTTGACCCGTTGATATTGAAACGCGCGAAAGTTGTGGTGGATGACCTCCCGCAGGCTTCCCATTCAGGCGAGGTTAATGTGCCTCTGACGAAGGGATTACTTCTGGAAAAGGATATTTTTTGCGAGCTTGGCGAGGTAATTACAGGGAAGAAGAAAGCAAGAACAAAGGATTCTGATATTACGGTTTTTGATTCGACAGGGCTTGCGATTCAGGATGTAGCGACGGCGGATATGGTGTACCGGAAGGCGCTTGCTGGAAAAATAGGTATTAAATTACAGCAATTTTGATGTATTAGCCGAACCTTTCGGCAAGTTAATCTTCCGATTTCACCTGACGGTTTGTGTGTTTGCGAAGTGCCGAAGGCATTTGGGTGAGCCCCGTTTACAGCGGGATAAACTCCGCGAACCTCAGACATGCTGTTATCTGCCGTTGCCACTCTTTTCTTGAACTTTAACATCGATTCCCATCCGTTTCATATCTTGCATAAATCGGTTTGGCTCCACAATGTTAGCCTGTAACCAGAGACCGGGCTTCTCAATTGAGCCATCAAGGTACTGCAGCAGACAAGCAACCACAGGGATAGCGGTGAAATAGGTACCATCTTTATGGGAAAGTTGTATTTCAACATGTTTTGCTCTACCATCTTGTTCACCACTGGCTTCTAATTTCAGAACTAAACCATAAGGTGGTTTTGAGAAAGTTGAAAGGCTCCACTGCATCAGATGTGACATCGGCTTGATTGAGACCTTTGGAAATAGTTTTAGAGAAATAAAGATAAACGGAAAAACAAAATAATCTACAAACCAGTTAAAGCCAGCCATATAAAAACCAGTCTGGTTCAAAGTTGGAAAGATGACTGGAATTTCTCGAAGTTCCTCAAAAAACATAGGGGCACATTTTTGTTTGCCGAATTCATTTCCAAAATCCATTAGAATGTAATCTTTTGTACTCATCATATTTATTTTTCGCCATTCACCATTTTTGTAGAAAAATGGCTGGAAATCTGCTACTTCCTCAACAAATTCAATTCTGGTTGATTCAGAAATCTCATACTCTCTAAAGTTTACATTCATAACACTACCGACAATAGCCTTCTCCATACTGTCGAAATATTGACCAGCGTAGCGAATTGTCGCCGCAGGTAATCCGGGATGAAATCCGCCTCCTGTGATAAAGCACCGCTTTGCATTTTTAATGGCTTCGGCTAAGGAATGCAATGTGGCATAGATTTTGGGTCCAAAGTGAATATCCATATAATCACAACCTGCTTCCAGTGCTGTTGTTGCAATCTCTTTAGTGAATTTAGCAGTGCTGGAAGCTACAACCACAAAGTCAACGCCTTTGAATACCTGTCTAAGGTTTTCTAAGTCTGACGCATCAGCATACATTCCCGTGACTCTGTTTCCTTCAAAAAGATTGTTGAATTGGTCAGCGGCTGCCTTGGCTTTCTCCAGATTTCGCCCTGCCAGCACCAACCTGACATTTGTTTCTTGCAATAATAGCCGTGTCAAAACACGACCAACATTTCCATATCCACCCAGTATTAAAAATGTTTTGATGTCCATAAAATCTTCCTATATGGCAATGGCAGATAACGTTTTCGGTGTTTGTGAAGAAAAGGGCGAAATCCAGTAATTTGACAGGGCTTGCGATTCAGGATGTGACGACTGCGAATATGGTGTACAGGAAGGCGCCTGGGAAAAAATCAGCACGAAGTTACAGCAATTCTAATCATTAGTATTTTTGCACAGGCATTTCGGGCACATCGCCCGAGGCTGTCTCTTTCGCGAACTCTTTGTCCTCCCACATATCGTAGGCGATGGCAACAGCGGCGGCCTGCGTGATGATCGCAAACCCAACGACCACATGGAAGAAGAGGATTAGTCCCCCGAGGGTGATTCCGAAGAGAATCGACGAGGCTGCCCCGGCGCCGAAGTAGAGAGGGAGTCCAAGAACGCCGATAGCGATAGACAGGATGAAGGTTGTTTTCGCGATGCGCTTCACCCGCCCTGGCACCGAAGTCCAGCGCACTCCGTTGAAGTTGTAGCTTGCCAGACCAATTATCACGAGCCCAAGGGCGATGTGGAGATATTGTATAACAATCGAGGTGCCCGGCGTCATCGCAAGCAAGAACTCGATGAATACGACCCATATCATCGTATAGAGGGACATCCACAGTTTCATGCGGCGCCTCCGGTTTTTATAAGGTAGCAGTTCACCTTTCCGTTTGTTAAAAGCATTGTTTTGCTGCCTCCACAAAGCACTAAAAATCAAATATTTCTTTTGCTTTTTTCCAGTTTTTCTTTAGTATCGGTTTGCTGACACTTGTCTCTCCGTTTGATGGTTCACCAGAGAAATGACAAAACTTTTCGGGATAGTCATGGTTTCCTCCATATTGACTCCAAACTTTATACGCTTCATAGCTCATCGGTTTTTCAACGTTGAATGGAATTTCAACTCCGGTTCTAATGCAATAACCCATTGGTTTGTCATTTGATTTACTGTTATGATTTTTTGTTTCAACTTTTCTCTTCTCGATCTTGTCTTGGTTTGCAGCAGAAACTTTTTGAACAGTAACTCTAATTTCTTCACTTATTGTCAGCAGTCTTTGTGCTTCTTCTAAAGTTGAGTTATAAAGTTCGGGATCTTGAGATTTGGAAATATATATTCCCATTTCGTTGTTGTTCTGCTGAGAAAACTCATACAAGTTCATTGATGTTATGATTGCTTCATTTTCGTTCAGATAACATTTGGCATGTAAGTTTTTGCAAATACTTGTCCGCACCCCGATTTGTTTTTCCAACCAATTATTTTCGTCAGGATGAAGTTTGTTTTCCCTGTAAATAATCCGAATGTCCCGTTTCTGAATATTCAAATTGTTGAGATGTTCTTTTATCCTGTCGTTGAATTGCAGATAAGGACTTATTAAAATCAATCTGTCCTTTGTAGTTTTGATGAGTTCTTCCAGATGGTAAGAAACTCCTGTTGTGTTCAAAAATTTTGCCATAGTTATTTAGTTTTATTTTGGTTCGTGTCACTCAAAATGGCTAGGTGAGTATATATTTCTGTTGTTTTTGAATTTTTATGACCAAGTAGTTCCTGAATATAGCGTATCTCAGTTCCGTTTTCAAGACGATTTGTGGCAAAATCGTGTCTTAAACCATGAACGGTTACCCTCGTTCCTATGATTACTTCTCATTTTTCTCATTTCTAACTAAATATTTCTTTACCATCCTGTCAAAGTCGGATACAAAGCGTTTATCCTGCTCTACACGGAAGTTCTCATACTCTTTTTCTGCCAGCGCCACCGCCACTTCATGGGATACCCTGCCTGAGTTCTGTAAAATATCCTGCTCATTGAACTTAAGAAAAGCATCGAGTTTCCCGCTCCAATCCCTCATATACATGGGCTTTCCCCTGCTTGCCTGGAATTCAGCGTAATCAATGTACATATTCACAATCCTGTTAAGTTTATCCAATTCCTCTTTTTGCAGGTAGTTTTTAGCAATTCTGACGTCACCGGGAAGAATCTTGCCTACGGGTGATTTTCGCCAAGTGGTAAGTCCCATATTCGGTTTATTCTTATCTGCGCGAGAGGCAATGATTTCCGCTGCTGTCTGTCCTGTAATTGCAAAATGAAGTTTGTTCTGGACAGCAGCAAAAAACTTTTCCGCTTGTGCGGTATGTGGTGAATAATCAATGGCTGTAACATAAATGTCCGTGATTTTTTGATAAGCCATGCGTTCGCTTGCACGAATCTCGCGAATTTCTTCCAAAAGCTCATCAAAATATCGCGTTTCAAAGCGTGTCCCATGCTTGAATCTCTCGCTGTC
>JAPZAN010000025.1 GCA_027460605.1 Candidatus Methanoperedens sp. | reverse complement strand
GCGCTTAAATCAGGCGCGGATATAATCGTGGTTGGACGCGCAATCACCAAAGCCAAAGATGTGCGCTCCATGACTGAACAGTTCCTTGAAGAACTCAAGCAGCCCGAGATTGACCAGTACAGGGTAATGACTGATTTCTGACCAGGAAATCAGTTTTTATTCATGATTTGGATACAATTTGGGTGTAATATTGGAAAAATACTATTATATGACAAAAGAAACATACGTTCTGTAGAGGATAAATAACAATTATCAAGATTCACTTCCTATCCTATCCAAAAATCTATCCATGAAATCTTGTAATCCTCTACCTTTTTTTAATATCTTCAAGACGTCGTGAATTGTTTACAACAACCTTTACATATCTTTGCCAGTATTATGATATTGAATGAAACACCATGCAGTTCTATCGGAAAAAGTAGAAAGATACGAGGGCATGTTACACAGGGCTCTTGGGGCTTTTGAGGTAGCCCCGCAGGAAAACTCCCATTTGAGAAAAGTAGCAGAGGATTTTTCCAATATGGCAAGGTCTTACTATAAGGATGGCAAATATTTCATTGAGCAGGGGGATTTGGTGAATGCCCTCGCCTGTTTCAGTTATGGGCATGCATGGCTGGATGCAGGTGTGAAACTTGGTGTTTTTAAAGTGAGTGATGAAGCTCTGTTTACGATTTAAAAGAGGAATAATAAAATGTCGAATTATATTGTTATACTTGAAGCCGGCTGGCTTGTGAAAAATGTAGAAAGCGTTGAAGATGCAATGAATATAGCGATTTCAGAGGTTGGAAAACTTTTGAATCCTGATCTGAACTTTGTGGAGATAGAGGTTGGTACTACCAGTTGCCCGGCATGCAGTGAGGCTTTTGACAGTGTTTTTCTGGCTGCAGGTACAGCGCTTGTGGGCATCCTGCTTGAAATGAAAGTATATGATGCGGAAAGCGAAGAACACGCGGCAAGGATTGCAAAGTCCACTATAGGCAAGGCATTAAGAACCACCCCTCTTAATGTTGTGGATGTCGAGGAGTTTGAAGGCGGAAAAGAGAAGAAGGAAAAGAAGAAACAGACGGCTGAAGAAGAATGAAACTGGCAGCGCTGATTTCCGGCGGCAAGGATTCGTCTTTTGCAATATTTAAGGCATTGCAGGAGGGACATAGCGTCACCGACCTTATCACAATAAAGCCGGCAAACGAAGATTCGTACATGTTCCATTCTGCAAACATCCATCTCACCGACCTGATTTCACTGGCAAGCGGAATTCCGCTAACAGTAGAGACATCAACAGGTGAAAAGGAAAAGGAACTCGATGACCTGAAAAAAGCCCTGAGCAGGGTAAAGGTTGATGGCATTGCGGTAGGTGCTATCGAATCCGAATACCAGGCTTCGAGGGTGAGGCGCATCTGTGAGGAACTCGGACTTAAGATGTATGCGCCGCTATGGCACCATGACCCTGAAAGCCTGCTTCGCGACATGATAAAATACATGGATATCAGGATAGTCAAGGTCGCGGCTGCGGGCATGGATGAATCATGGCTAGGGCGGCGCTTTGATGAAAAGATGATAGAAGACCTGAAAGCGCTCAACAGAAAGTACAGGGTTCATATTGCAGGCGAGGGCGGTGAGTACGAGACGCTGGTGCTTGACGCGCCGTATTACAGGAAAAGGATAGACCTGATTGAGACAAGGAATATCTGGATGGGAGACCACGGAATCATGAAGGTCATAAGGGCTGAGCTTGCTGAAAAATAAATTCGAAAATCTTATAATCACGTTCTTAAATAAACATAATCCTGAATAAAAAGCTTCGAGTCCGGACAGGATTAACAGGATGAACTGGATTTATCCTGTCAATCCTGTTATCCCGTATGAAAATGATAAATGTGTCATCGGTTAGTAATATTGTGATGGAACGCGGATTGCACGGATGAAAACCTTTGAGAAAGGTTTATCAAACAGGGGGTATGCGGAGCATACCCCCAACACTGCGCAAGCCGAAGTTTCGGCTTACGGATGCGCGCGGATACGAAAATAAATCCGTGAAAATCCGTCAAATCCGTGTCATCAGTGTTCGATTTAAACTAAATTGGAAAATTGCGACTTTTCAAGTCAGTCAGATTCCTTAACCGAAACCATCAAGATTTGAAATTATGGATATTTACGAACCTTGCTATAGGTAAAATTTTAATGAGAAGCTTAGCTCATTTCTTGAGTCCAATAAGCTCATAAAGCAATTCCATCGCTTCCTTTTCCCGCGCTCCGCCGCATTTTTTGACTATGGAATTGTAATATTCGATATGTTCGAGGTATTTTTGCTCCCTTAACACAACATATCTTGTGGCATGGATCGAAGCCTCAATGATTGCATTGAAACCGCGATTTACGGGCTTTAGCTTTCGCGTGTTTATTTTTCCTTTAACGGGGGACAGCTCAACAACCGAAATATTTTCGCCCTTTTTACATTTGCATTCAAAAAGAATCCATCCAGGAGCATCTTTCAAAACTGGAAAACCATCAATGAATTCAAATCTTTCTGGCCCGACATCAGAAAGCGCCGACTGCACGAACAATACAGGGTCATCCACGATATTTGCAGCCGCGATGGGCTTTTTCATAATGTTTTCCAAGGTCTTTGAATTATAAATCCTCACAAAGAGCCTACCATCCTTGTTATGCAAACCCATAGGCGCGGCATTCGGGAAGCCATCGGACGATATGGTTGTAAAAATCACTTCCGATATCCCTTCATGTATACCGAAATCTTCAATGTCGATGGACGCCGTTTTGCCGGAGGCGTTCAAAATCTCATCCCCTCAAACAGCGATACGAACAGCCCCGCGATGATTATATCCGCAGTTGAGCCGGGATTCACGCCCTCGTTCAACAATTCCTCATCAAATGAACGTATTTTGTCCCTTATTTCGTCCATATTCCCTTTTTGCAGTATCTCTTTCGCCCGCATGGAAACCTCCTCTGCTTTTTTGCTGTCGAATTTTGTCTGGATGAAGGTATCCTTATTGCTGGAAAGGAGTTCCATAAACGTGAGGACAACGGCATCATTAATACCATGTTTTTTGAGCTTATTCCAGATGGACGCGGCGCACTCAAAAGTTCTCTCAAAACCGTTTAGCAATTCCTCTGCTATCATATCATAACCACAGGAAATTTCCATGAGATTATAAAGGGTCAATTCCTTTGACTTAATTTTGTCAACAGATGCCGTATCGCCAAGGTCAAGGTCATCCACAGGTTTAACTTTCACTTTCGCTTCGGAAAATGCCCCGTATAGTTCAATTGCGTCATCGACGGTTGTTTCTCTTA
>JAPZAN010000024.1 GCA_027460605.1 Candidatus Methanoperedens sp. | reverse complement strand
TCCTTTTTTGATTTGAACCCGAGCACACCTTCCACTTTTACCTCGATGGGCAGGCCGTGCATATCCCATCCGGCGCGGTCAAGTATATGGAAGCCGTTCATGGATTTGTAGCGCAGTATCGAATCCTTGATTATCTTATTCCAGGCTGTGCCAAGATGAATTCTTCCAGTGGTATATGGCGGTCCGTCAACAAAAAAGAATTTCTTGCCGTTTTTCCGCAGTTCTCTTACCTTTGAATAAGCGTCTATTTCATCCCAGAATTTGCGTATATTCTGTTCTAAGTGTTTTGCATCGTATTGCGCTGCTTCTTTTAACATGAAAATAATCTCCAGAGTTTGAAATCCTATGATATCTTGATTTACTATACGGGTTTATCAAAGAATGAAGTTTAGTAATGTGATAATGCAATTAAAACTTTATGGTGTTAATAATAACTCAATCCCTTGCAGATTCAAAAAGTATGTATAGAAAAGATACACAGAGTAAATTATGCAACGTCTTCCACCAAATCAGCATATAACCTCGGATTTTCCAGTCCTTCATTTCGGAAAAGTGCCTGAATTTGATAAAGGAACATGGGATTTTTGCGTGGAAGGTCTTGTAGAAAATCCGGTCAGGCTAACATACGATCAATTGCTGGCGCTTGACAGGACAATTGTTGTCAGCGATTTTCATTGTGTGAAGGGATGGAGCAGGCAGGATAACAAATGGGAAGGCGTTCGCTTTAGAGATATTGCAGAGCTTGTAAAACCCAAAACTAATGCCCGGTTTGCCACCATTGAGGCTGACGGCGGCTACACTACAAGCCTGCCGCTTACGGAGCTTATGGAACCGGATGTGCTTTTTGCTTACGCACTTTATGGAAAGCCGCTTGAACCCTTACATGGCGGGCCGCTTCGCCTTGTTGTCCCGAGGAAGTATGCTTACAAGAGCGCTAAATGGGTGAGGATGGTGGTGTTCACCGAGGAGCAGGAGTTGGGTTTCTGGGAGCAGCGCGGGTACAGTGACAGCGCAGACCCGTGGAAAGAGGAGAGGTATTCGTATTGATGTATTCTATTGTCGATCTAAACAAAGAGCGGGTCTGGCGCACTTTCTTCAGGGTCCGAAGTGAGGCAGTTACCCAGAACTTGCGGAGAGTGGTTGCAAACCCTCATACCACCTGATGGGTCTATAGCACAGTGAAGACCCTTTCCCGCCATGCAGCCCTCCTTGAGGAGAAAGTTATAACTTCTAAGCCCTTCAAGGCACAGAGGAGTGGGTGTGCCGACAAGTGGTGGAATCCCAAAGTCTTCACTTGCCTTCTCGACCACATTCAGCATCTCCACTAACTCATTCTCTTTAAGACCCAGACTTTTAACGTTTTCTATTCCTTTGCCGCCAGGTAAAAACCTGTTCACCAGCACAGAACTCATATCCACCGCGGCAGCGAGAGCTATGGTATCCCTCAGGTCAAACAAATTCAATTTATTGACAACGATTACCGCTGATACACCGACATCACGATCAATGAGCGCCATTCTTCCCATCAGAGCTTTCTGAAAACTGCCCCGGCTTCCGGTGAGCCTGTCATGGGTTTTTTCCGTGCCATGAAGGGATATCTGCACCACATCAAAGTTTTCCGCTATTTCCTTGGCATGACTTTCAACAAGCAGCCCGTTGGTTAAAAGCGAGTTCTTGAACCCCTGTTCTTTTGAATACGCTGCTATTTCAAAAATGTCTGGATTTAGAAGAGGTTCGCCACCGGAGAAAGCAAGGGTATCTACACCCCATTGTTTGAGTTTATCGATAATGTGGAAAAAGTCCCTTTTGGGAAGCACTTTTGCCTGCGGGTATCTTTTTCCCTTTGAGGCTCCCCAGGGATTATAACAAAACTTGCACCTTACATTGCAGGAGTAAGCAACCTCAAGGATTACGACTTTCATTTACTACATCCGGAGAGCCTTAAGCTCTTCCAGATGAGCTTTGAAGTGGCTTATAGCCATATCCGCAATTTTGCCGTCAAGCTTCTTTGTCCCTTTAAGCTTCTCCACTATTTTTATCCGTTCGTTGAGGTGTTTTTCTATAACAGCTGGTGCAGTGTCCGGGACTGTTGCTACAAGATTTTTTGCAAGTTCTCCAATATCACGATTAAGAATAACTTCCCACATCGGGGGAAGATAACAAATCGGCGGTCTTATCGGTGGTCTTATTATTATTCCATCCCAGAGCATTTTTTTCTTCAGTTCTCCACTCATATAAATCACTCCTAATGGTGTAATGGAATAATCTGTATATAAATCTTTAGGTTAGGTTTTTCATTCCTTCAATAATTCACTTCTCTTCACAAGCGGTATGAGTTCAATACCCTCATCAGCAAGCGCCTTGCCTGCCCCTTCCTCACGGTCAACCACCACGATAACATACCGAACGACCACCCCCTCACCCCGCAGCATTTCTATTGCTTTCAGGACAGAACCGCCAGTTGTGGCGACATCCTCGACCATTAAAACCGATTCACCATGCTCGAATTCACCCACGATTTGTCCTTTCGTGCCGTATTCTTTCACTTCTTTCCTGATTATTATCAGGGGCAATCCTGTTTCCAGCGATACGGCGACGGCTATTGGCACTCCCCCGAGAGCTACACAGCCTATATAATCCGCGGATATGGAATTGGATTTTATTTTCTCATTTATAGCATGCGCTATGATTTTCAATATTCGCGGGTTTGTGCTTGCTTTTTTGATATCGACATAATACCTGCTTTTCTTCCCTGAAGCAAGAGTAAAATCACCGAACTTGATCGCACCGCATTCTTTCAAGGCTTCTGCAAGCGTTTCCATTACCATGGCTCCTTTTTTAGTTTAATATAATACCCGATTATATTGGTCAGGCGATGGAGTATGGGTGTCAAAATGATGACTGTAATTATTATCCCGAAAGTAAAGTTGTCAGTAAACCACTTCGGCTCTACAATATACGCCAGAACCCATGCTCCTGCCACAAAATCCAGTTGGTCCACAAGCAGGAATTTAGCTCCCCGCTCTAATCCAAGCCGGCGTTTAAAAAAACTTTTTATGACATCGCCAAGCAATGCGCCAAACGATAGGGCAACTATCGCGCTGAATGTAAAAGCTCCCAATGAAAATTGGGGCGGCACCTGCATCTGGATTAGTCCGATAATAATGCCGCAGATTGTCCCTCCGATAAGTCCCCGGAAAGTCTTCCCGTCGCCGAATATTCTTCGCCCATCCTTCCAGTTCTTCCCGAAATCTATGGGTGTCCCGCCTCCGAACACAACGGCTGTGGGGTTTGCAATATAAGCCGGAAGCATCAGCCACGTTGCTTTGAGAATGTATCCGGCTATTACTGCAATTATTTCAAACATATATCTCAAGAGCTCCGGCTGAGGTCAAATTGTTCGACTTTTACGCCTGCCTTGTTAAAAAAGTTCAGGGCTTCCTTATCAGGATAAACTACACCGAAAACCACTTTTTCAATCCTGGCATTTATCAGCATCTTTGCGCACAGGATACATGGCTGGTGCGTGCAATAAATTGTTGCAGCCTCAATGCTCACGCCATGAAGCGCCGCCTGTATAATGGCATTCTGCTCTGCATGAACTGCACGGCAGAGTTCATGCCGCGTCCCCGATGCTATATTATTTTGCTGCCTTATGCATCCGATTTCAAGGCAGTGTTCCAGGTTTCGTGGGGCGCCGTTATAGCCCGTGGAAAGTATCCTTTTATCTTTCACAATGACGGCGCCGACCTGGTTGCGAAGGCAGGTGGAACGTTTCGCAACTATGGTCGCTATCTCCATGAAATATTCATCTATTGTAGGTCGCATCGGCGATTAATAAGCACCAAACGATAAATATTTACTGCTTAAAAATCAATAGTCATTATGAAATCCATAGTTTTGCTTTCATCGGGCCTTGATTCCACGGTTGCTTTCAAGGAAGCTTTCAACAGGTGCGACGAAGTGGTTTGCGTGACTTTTGATTACGGGCAGAGGGCGAAGGAAAAAGAGATTGCTTTTGCGAAAAACATCTGCGGGCAATTCAAGGTCGGCCATATCATAATTTCTCTCCCGTGGTACGGCACTTTTCGCGGCGCGCTTACAGGCAGCGGGATGATGCCGAAAATATCGGGGAATGAACTTGATGATAAAGAGATTACACAAAAAAGCGCAGAAGAGGTCTGGGTGCCCGCACGGAATGTTGTTTTTCTTCCCGGATAACACGCCTGAATTCGTGGAGCGTTTCAATGAAATGCTTAAATTCGGAACGCTGGTGCACCCATCAGTCTATACTCCGCTTATTTCCATGAACAAAGCCGATATCGTAAGACGTGGGCTGGAAATTGATGCCCCTCTTGAATGGTCATGGTCATGTTATGAAGGCAAGGAAAAACCGTGCGGCGTGTGCGAGTCATGCCTCAGGCGCAAGCGCGCTTTCGAAATGGTCGGGACAAAAGACCCGCTGCTTGAACGGATAGGGTGAGAACCTAATTTTCAATACTCATTTTTAAGAACACTTTGCATTCTCTGCGCCTCGGCGGTGTGCGTTTTATCACCGCAAAGGCGCAAAGGTCGCAAAGGTTAGTTTAAAACGTTAGTTTTTAGCTATAATTATTCCAGTTCAAACTTGATGGTGCATTCACCAACAACGCCAGGCTTTTCCACACCCTTTGTTATCACATTTCTTCCGATTTTCTTGACAGCCGCATACTTTGCAGCCTGTACGATAGGACATGCAGCTGCCACCCCTTCTTTTCTCAATATCTCATTGCCGTGGCAGATTGCGCATCCTTTGATTTCAAGTGAATAATTCTTGTCGTCGCATTTGACTTTCACCTGCTTTGCAAATTCAAGATGGTTTTTCAGGTAATTCTCAAAACTCTCAGCGAACTCGGCATTGCTATTGATTTCTCCCGCGCTGTCAGCCCAGTTGTCGGCCATTATCGAACCGACCTTTGCATTTACCTTCTTGGCATCCTCACCCAGCGCTTTTATCACGGTGCTGTGATATTGTTTAAAGAAATTCAGGCTTGTTGTCATGTAACCTCCATATTCTAAGTTTTGACAAAATTATACATAACCGTTATCAAATATAAAGATTATGCTTGAAGGGCTCTGTGTAGTCTTCGGTTGCTCGGAAAGGTTGTAAATTTTCGGTTGCTATCTTTTAGACCAAGCCAATTTTCAACTTTCAATGATGAAGATAATCTTAATAACTATTACATGTGTATCAAACAGAGAAAATGATCCTGGTAGATTATAAAAAAAAGGGAGAAAAACTTTCAAATCGCTTTCTTGAACTCGGCTTTCGCATTTTTAAAATTCCCATAGATGTTATAAATCTGGAAAGTTCTGAACAAAAGAAAAATTTAATCCAACTTCTAATATTGGTGTACTCTATATTGCTGGGTTTATCAGCTCACCTTTTTGATTTGCTGAAAGTTAGCGAAAGAACCT
>JAPZAN010000023.1 GCA_027460605.1 Candidatus Methanoperedens sp. | reverse complement strand
ATATGGCAAGAAGCGCAGGAACGCCGATGCCCTCGGTATATGTGCGCCTTACAAGGAAGCCGGGTCCTTTAGGTGCGACCATTATTACATCCACGTCCTTTGGCGGCACAATCTGGTTAAAATGGATATTAAAGCCGTGTGAGAAACACAGCGTTTTGCCTTTACTGATGTTGGGGGCGATTTCGCTGGCGTATATGGCACCCTGTATTTCATCCGGCACAAGAATCTGGATTAAATCTCCCTTTTTAGCCGCATCTGCCATTGTCGCCACTGAGAGACCGTCAGCCTTTGCCTGCGCCCAGGATTCCCCGCCTTTGCGGACACCCACTATAACATCGAGTCCCGAATCATGAAGATTCTGCGCCTGTCCTGCTCCCTGGCTGCCATAACCGATTACTGCAATGGTCTTATTCTTCAATACTTTTAAGTCTGCATCCTTGTCATAGAATAT
This sequence comes from Candidatus Methanoperedens sp., assembly GCA_027460605.1. GTDB lineage: Archaea > Halobacteriota > Methanosarcinia > Methanosarcinales > Methanoperedenaceae > Methanoperedens. The sequence continues at coordinate 2,904 of JAPZAN010000023.1, read as the reverse complement.
TTTCACCATATTTGGTTCCTTCTTCTCCTCCTTTAGGACGTATAGGGGATATAAAATATCCCCTTCTTTTGATAAAACTTTCCTAAAGTTTTTCATACATTAATAAGGGATATAAATGTTTCATGGATTCATGCCGCAGCATCGAACGCCGGGCTTTTATAGCCAAAAAACTCTATCGAAAAATATATAGATGAATCAAATAATATAACAAATTCAGGTGCTAAAATGAGTATAAAATTAGGATTTGTGGTTTCAGAATTCAATCGTGATTTAACAATCCAGATGGAGACCCTTGGAAAAGAACATGCCGCTTTCCTCGGAGCTTCGGTTGAGAAAATATTATACGTCCCCGGAGTTTTTGATATGCCACTGGCAGTAAAGAAACTCGCAGAGGATAAGACTATTGATGCTGTTGTCACAATTGGCTGCGTAATACAGGGAGCGACCAAACACGACGAGATAGTTATACAGCACGCCTCAAGGAAGATAGCAGACCTTGCCCTGGAATACAGGAAACCCATAACTCTTGGAATATCAGGCCCCGGAATGAGCAGGCTTGATGCTCATGAGCGTGTGGAATATGCAAAGCGGGCAGTCGAGGCGGCAATAAAAATGGTAAGGATGCTAAAAGAATAAGTCAGAAAATTGATTAAAATCGAAATATTGCGTTCAATTTTAAATGATGCTTTGAATTAGCCAACATAACATTTAAACACATCAAAATACATAGTTACGTATAGGGAGGATAACTATGGAAGTTAAGATGCCGGTAAAAGAAATAATGACCAGGGATGTAGTTACCATTGACATAAAAAGTGATGTCCAGAAATTAGCAAAAAAAATGTTAGACTATGAGGTTGGCAGCATCATTATCACAGATAGAAAGCAACCTGTTGGAATAATCACAGAGCGTGATATTGTCAGGAAAATCGTATCCAGGAATCTTAAACCGGATGATATTTCCATGAGAGAATTGATGACCACTCCCCTGATAACCATAAATACCGAAGAGGATGTTACTGATACCATGCATAAGATGGTGAAAATGGAGATAAGGCGATTACCTGTTGTGGAAAATGGGAAACTCGTGGGTATCGTCACAGATACCGACCTCATCGCGATTTCAGCCGAGATGGGCAGTATCTTCTCCGACCTCATCAAGATGCACCGGGAGAAGGTTTTTTCAATGGAGGTTCCTCAAAAGATCAATCGTGGGATATGCGAGGAATGCGGCGATAATGTTGATACCCTGTTACTTGTAGATGGGAAACTTCTTTGTGAGAGTTGCAGAGAGACTTAGGACACAGCAAACCGGGTTTTAATTAAGTAACAAATATATGCGCAATAAAAGGAGTATGAGGCTATGAAAGTAAAAGATGTGATGACCAAAAACCCTGTTTTTATTCACGATACAGAATTTATGACACATGCGCGCCAGTTGATGAGGGACAGGCATTTTCGCACGGTGCCGGTGGTGGATAATAAGAACAGGGTGATAGGAATCTTAACAGAGAAGGAATTGTTGAACATATACTCCACAAAATCCAATGTAACAGTTGAAGGTTTTACGTCGGAGTTCCCTTTTGTATATCCTGATATGGATATGATGCAGGCCGCCAGATTGATGATAGAGGCAGGCATCGGCCGGGTTCCAGTATTGAAATCCGGGCAGGATATGACGCTTGCGGGTATTTTGAGCATAGTTGATATTTTCAGGAACCTTGACTTAGATAAAATTCCTTCAAAGAAGATAAGTAAGATAACGATAAGCGAGATAATGACTACCGATGTAAAAACATGTTCTCCGAAGGACAATGTTGCCAAAGTCTGGCTTAACATGAAAGAAACGGGTTTTTCAGGTTTGCCTGTAATAAAAAACGGCGAACTTATCGGAATGGTCACCCGGCGTAATATTATCAACGCAGGCTATGCCAGGATCGAGAGGGAGGATGAGCAGGGGACGAGGTCTTCCATGTCGCCGCCTGTAGAAAAGATTATGAGCACTCCTGCATATTCTTTAACTCCGGAAACAAGTTTAAAGGAAGCGATCCAGGCTTTTATGAAGCTTGACGTAGGGAGGCTTTCTGTAGTCAATGGCGGGAAACTTGCAGGTATAGTTGATAGAAGCGATATAATCAAAGCGTTCATTTAAAGGTGCTTTATGAATTTTAGCAACATAACCATGAAAAAAAAACAACAGGATCCCAGAGGATATATGCGGAACATGGCGCCCATTGGTTTTAAATCAAGGATTTCTGAAAAATCCGGCGATATAATGACAGTGGCATCAAGGGAAGTTGTGACAATACCCCCTACGATGCCGGTGATTGAAGCAGTCAAGACCATGTTGAAGCACGGTTTCAGGAGACTTCCGGTGGTTGATGCGGGTACCAGCCGCTTAAAAGGAATAGTGACATCGCAGGATATTGTAGATTTTCTCGGAGGGGGTCAAAGAAACCTGGTAGTAAAGAACAGGTTCAAGGGAAACCTGCTCGCCGCCGTTAATGGTAGTATAAGCGAGATAATGGAAGAGAATGTTGTAACGCTCAATGAAAAAGATTCGCTTAAGGATGCAATGGATACGATGATAAAAGAGAATGTGGGCGGGATTCCCATCCTTGACAGAGAGGAGCGGGTAAAATCCATCATCTCAGAAAGGGACTTCGTCTTCCTGATATCGGGAATTGTCACGGGCAAGACAGTAGATGAATACATGAGCAAAAATATAGTAACCGCCCCGGCCGATATGTCGGTCGGGATTGCAGCAAAATCCATGATAAATAATGGTTTCAGGAGACTTCCCGTAATCCGGGATAATGTCCTGATAGGCATAATTACGGCTTCTGACATCATGCGTTTCCTGGGAAGCGGCGATATGTTCAACCGGCTTGTTACGGGAAACGC
>JAPZAN010000022.1 GCA_027460605.1 Candidatus Methanoperedens sp. | reverse complement strand
GGCGCATCCCTTTCAAGCGCAGCCGGCGCCGATTTCATCTGCTATGTAACTCCAGCGGAACATCTTGCGCTCCCCAATATCGATGATGTGAGGCAGGGTGTCATAACCGCAAGGATCGCAGCACATATAGGTGATATGGTGAAGAACAATGACCGGCAGCGCGACCTTGATATGGGGCGGGCGAGGCGTGATTTGCAGTGGGACAGGATGTATGAACTGGCGATTGATCCCAAACATGCAAAATCAGTAAGGGACAGCCGTTCGCCTGATGATGAAGATGCCTGTACGATGTGCGGGAATTACTGTGCCCTGAAGATTGTGAAGCAGAATTTTAATTTTGAACGCTAAAAAAACAGAAAAAAAGAAAAGATAAAAAAGCAGGAATTACTTACTACTTTTCCTTACTGAATACCGCCGCTCTTGAAATTGTTTCGCGGGGGAAGGATTCTGCCAGGTGTTCCATTGCTTTTCTTATCGGTTTAACTACTTCCTGCGGTATGACAGGTGCAGGTTTTGCTTCTCCGGTCAGGAACGGGCATGTTACGCCTGTCAGCACAGCCATTACGCGCACCGCGCCGGTAAGCATCGGGTCAACCTTGGCTCCCCATATAACACGCTTCGTATTCGGAACCTTATCCATTATCTGTTCTCCGGCCACAGCTACCTCTTCCAGCGTCAGGTCTTCGCCACCCACTATGTGAATGAGTACACCGTATGCTGTCGATATGTCGGTGATATCGAGGAGGGGGGTCGATAACGCCTGCGAGACCGCTTTCTCCACGCGGTTCGCGCCGTCGCCTTCGCCAATCCCTATCGAGGAGATTCCTCCGCGTTCCATTATGGCGCGAAGGTCGGCATAATCCAGGTTAATAAGGCTTGGCTGGGTTATGGCATCTGTCACGTTCTTGACAAAAGAACCTACAAGCGCGTTCGCTACGGCAAGCGCCTCTTTGAGGGGCAGGTTGCCTGCCACTTCCCTGAGTTTTGAATTATCAATGACCACTATCGAATCGCAAACCTCGGCTAGTGCTCTTACGGCGTCACGCGCTTTTTCGCGCCTTGTCATTTCAATTGTGAATGGGATTGTAACGCATGCAATTGTGAGAGCGCCCGCTTCTCTTCCAACGCCTGCAAAAACCGGGATTGCGCCTGTACCCGAGCCTCCCCCGAGACCTGCTACGAGGAATAGAAGATTGGTATCTTTCAAATCTTCCTTTATTTCGGCTAAATTCTCCTTTGCAGCTTCAGCTCCTCTTTCAGGGAATCCGCCGCAGCCGTGCCCTTTGCACAGCTTCTCACCGAGCAGGATAATTTTATCTGCCCTTGTCATTGTGCTAAGATGCGAAGCATCCGTATTAGCACCGATTATTTTACCGCCGGCGAGTTTCTTGTCAGCAATCCATGTTACTATGTTGCAGCCAGCACCACCCAGGCCCACAACAGTCACAGATGGGCGTGAAGTCTTTACCTTTTCCAATAATTCTTCTCGAGTCATAATCAGCCTCCGCTATTAACTCGTTTTGTTAGTATTTAAGTCTTTTTTTACAATAAAAAACATGAATGATACCACATTTTTATATATACCCAAAACATAGAGAGAAAAAGGAGAAGCAAATGATAGAAATTACAGAAGCTGCAGCAGCAGAATTAAAACAATTGCTTGAAAAAGAAAAAAAGACTGACCACGGATTACGCGTATTCGCAGCCGGTTTTGGCTGCAGCGGAATACAGTATGGCCTGACGCTTGAAAAGTCCCCAAAAAACGAAGATGTTGTTTCGGAAAGTAACGGAATAAAAATATTCTTCAATAAAGACATCCGGGATGATATCGATGAATTCAAAATCGATTACATCGATAATGAATATGGGAATGGGTTTGTTATAGATAATCCCAATGCGGCAAAATGCGGTTCAGGTTGCAGTAGTTGCGGGTGAGCTGAATGTTCCCGGGTCTTGGCAGGGGCATAAATCCCCGTAAAATGGCTTCGATGATGAAGCAGATGGGGATTGACGTAACTGAGATAGAAAATGTTGAAGAGGTGATTATCCGCACACCGCAGAAGGATATTATTTTTAAGGACGCAGAGGTTTCGATAATGGACGCCAGGGGTATGAAGACCTACCAGATAATTGGAACCCCGCAGGAAGTCACCCGTGAAATCAGGATACCGGATGAAGATGTAAAGCTTGTGATGGAGCAGGCAAAAACAAATGAGACCGATGCCATGAGCGCGCTTAAGGAATCAAAAGGGGATATTGCCGCAGCTATTTTGAAACTCAGTAGACCCGGTTAATTTTTAATTTTCTCATTAATGCCCTGATCCTTTGCTTAAAAATCAAAGGGGCAAGGGAACAAATAGAACCCAGAACCGCTCCTGCAATATCAGGCAGGGTCAATGTTTGTTTAAAGAATTCGTAAAGGGATATTCCCTGTTCGGAAGGCGGGAGAATATCTCCATGCGGGGAGGGAAGTTTTACAAAGTAAAAAACAAAAATATATCCAAGAAATAAGGCTATTAAACCAAATAAAATATGTTCTCCGATATTCATTAAAGGTATGTCTTCATTGTATTTTTCATTTTCAGATATACTCCTGGAAAATAAGTTCTTTGCTCCAACGCCAAAGCCCCCGATCAAACCCGCGATGATTCCATCTGCGGGTGTAAAATAGTGGTAATCCAGCGATATTATATAACTATAAGCAACCCCGCCATTCAATGAACCGGATAGGCCTAAAATAAGTGATGAACCTATAGATTTAATGAATCTGATTGATCTTGTGAAATAAGATTTTTCTGTTATATTTTCTGCCATTTATTGCTAAACTCCTTTCCTCCAATTTAAACATATTGAATCCCAGGTTCTTCTTCGTTATTAATTCTTTTGAAAGAGCGTATCCGCAACTCTTATATACGATGGTGTGATAGTGGGGGAAGCCCGGCAATTAAGTTGCCAGGTATATGTAATGAACTTGTGTATAACGAAAACCATACGCGAGGGAAAATAAAAACCAACATTTGGCTATTGTCTGATGAATAAACGCTAATTATACATACAAATTGTATAAATTAGAGAGGATTCTGGAAATCAGTGAATGTTCTGGTTTTTAGCAGTATATAATTAATTAACTCGCATATAAAAAACATATACGAGGGAAAGAGATATATACGGCAAAAAACATATTGTATGTTTCCTGTGTGATAGCAGGAAAATTGTATTGCAAAATACAAAAATTATTTATCACAATATTAATTCATGGTTAATATTTGGCGTCGGCCCAGATTGTAGGGAAAACCTGAATGTGAAGGGCTGTCTTCCAACCATGATACATGAAATGGAGACAAGAACGAAGGTTCTCGTCCGACATTGGCG
>JAPZAN010000021.1 GCA_027460605.1 Candidatus Methanoperedens sp. | reverse complement strand
TTGCTGAGTGAATTCAGATATTCGATTTCCTTTTCATCCAACTTTAGTTTTGAGCGCGTACTTAAAAATGGCATATTATTATACTAGCGCTCTTTACTAATAAATATTGTTATGTTACATTGGAATCATAATACTAGTGAAAAGATCGTCCATTGATTTAAATTGCAAACCACCGACATCTATAATCCCATTTATTTGGTTATTATTCATTTTTCCCTTTATTCATTTGAGTCTTACACCCCATTTAAAATCTCTTCCATTTTAATCATATTTTGATGGTTCAATATTTGTAAAACACTGCTCTTTAGAAAGGCACAAAAGCCTAATAAATTATTCGTTCATCGCTTAAGTCTCCGGTATACGCCGTACGATGTACGAGGCCCTGTATTGAGGTAATAATTGCACATTAGGGCAATTACCAACACCAACTGAAACCGTCTCTAAATGTTCACAGCTATTATCAATTCCTCTCAGGCTTCCCCTTTTTCAGTATCCATGCCTTCCTCCTGTAATAGTTCAAAGGATGCGAAATCCTCTCGCACAGCGCCTCCTTCCCGAAACAATTCCCGTAGGTTATCATGGTGGCGCATGAAGGGGACGTATAAACCGTACCAGTTGCGCCATGGATGTGCATCACCTGATACCTTGTTCGCTCCTCATCAAAATCCGGCGAGACCTTGAAAAGCTCGATAATCCCATCCGTGTTCATCCCGATATTGAGCAGGAATGAAACGAGTGCAAAGCGCATCGAATGCGGCAGATTCACGCCACCTTTTGCATTGGAGAGGGCATGGACCATACACGGGGGGAAACAATCAGGCATTATTTCCTTGAACTCTTCGATACTGAACTCGGATTTTCGCGCAACAAGTGCATTGCGTATTTCCTCAAGATAACTTTCAAGGGAGCCACATATCTCAGGCGGCACAACAAGCGGCAGGCTTGATTCAATTCTTTTCCTGACGGCTTCCTGCATTATGCGTGAGAAATCTTCTTTTGGGAGGGATATGCTGCCCCTCTCCATATTCCTGTTCACAAGCTTCCATTTGGGTTCATGGATGACATGTGCATAACGGATATAGTCGGTAAAATGAATTATGACAGAGCGGTCAGCCAATACAGCATCGATATCAAAATCAAGAGCCAATTCCTTAAGTTCTTCGCCCGGAAGTTCTTTTAGCCGCTCGTACGCTGATTTTGCTTCGGCAAGGGCATACCGCTTAACGAGATATCCGTCATTGATGCATGAGACAAGTATTCTCGCAACAGGATAGGACAGCAGTTCTTTTTCAGCGCTCACTCGGTCAGGATGCGCATTTGTGGTGATACCGTCGCCTATAGCTGAAAGTACCCGTTGTTTTCCCCGCTCCCTTACCTGTTCAAACACCCTCTCTGAAAAAAGCTCTTCAAGTTTGAAATCCAGTGCCTCTACATATTTTACGGCGCCATTAACAAAAGGAAAATAAGCAAATTTGAAAACATCCATGCTTATTCGGATTCGACCCTGGGAGCCAGCATATAACTGACCTCGCCATGACCTTCTGCAATCTTGACCTTTATTTTCAGGGGGTAATCTTTTCCGAGGTCGATTGTAACTTCATTGGCTTTCCCGAGGATTTTACTCATATCCGAGAGATAGTCAAGGGAGAATAATGATTTCGCCTCTGCGGGCTGGATATCAATAAGCTGGTCTTTTGCCAGTTCCACGCGAACCTTGTCCGTGTCCCCTTCCGCTTCCATGAAAAAGACATCTCCTTTTACGCCCATGGACATATAATCGCTTACTTTTTCAGCAGCCTTAATCGCCCTTTTAATATCCTCGCCGCGGATTACGATGCGCGCCGGCAGGTCAAGGGTTGGGACTTTCGGTTCTTTTCTTATTGAAGAAGGGTCAAGCAAAGACATGGTATAGGCAAGCCCGCGCATCCTGACAACCAGTTTGTGGGCAGTCTCGTCAAGCTCAAGTTCGATGTTTTCGCTCTTATCTGCAGTTTCCATTACCCCGTTCAATTTTGTGAGGTCTATGCCGAGTTCGCCGTCTGTTGCTTCAAAGGAATCAAAAGCGTCTTTTGCAAGGTCAAAACTCACCATCGCGACATTGGCCGGATCCACGGCCCTGACAGATATACCCTCAGGTGTAATTTTAAATTTTGCTTCATCCACGAGCGTGGATATCGATTCGATTGAATCCTTTAATTTTTCCGCACCGATTACTGCCTTAAACATATGAAGTCTCCTCGCTACAGATATAATCCATGATATTAATAAGTTATTCTGTCTTAAAGTCGAGATAATTAATCCATAAATAAACAGACAATAATCAAAATGGCAAAATATATATTCAAAATTCACCCATAAAGTATTTGAAGTTAAAATATTAATAATTATACATATATGGTGGTTTAATGCATATAAAAAAAATAAGCTTATTTCTAGTTGTCATAATTGGATTTATTTTTATCAGCGGATGTATAGAGCCTATAACAGGAGAGTGGGCATCAGTCGCGAATAGCCCAGGTATAATTATATTAAATGACGACAAAACCTTTTCAATAGTTTCATTAGATCCACCCAGTACACAGTATGGGGGGACATATTTAATAGACGACTCAATATCCCCCAGACGAATATATATTACATCTGAAGGAGTTGTGACAGTTCCGGGCAATAAATTCGGTGAAGGGGTTCAACAATACCAAAAACAAACATTGATGGGAATAATAAATCCAAATAACAATGAAATCATATTGTACAATCAACCAAACGCTGTTCCAACAAGATTTATCTTTAGAAAATTGGCGACATAAGGTGAACACAATAGTATTGCATAAAACTTAATTCTGTTACTGGCAAACGCCTTACATCGATACTTTCATATTCAACCTATACATTTATTTAGCACATGACAGAACGTTCTATTGATATCGCATTGACAAGAGTAGAAGCCGGGGATAATACTGAAACGGTCTATGAAAACGTTTGCACGCTTTTAACCGAGCCAGACCTGAATTTCAATTATGCCACAACTGAAGATTTGATAAACTGGGGATTCTCGGAAGGATGTTTTAGCTGCTTTTTAATGGATAATAAGAAGGATGTTATCATACAGGTCATTAACACGTACCGGGACGGTGAGGGAGCGACCAGGGCTTATAGTGCGGATGTTGGATATTTGAAGAAGAACGGATATGGAAAGCCCATAAAAACAAAAACAATAGGCGAGTCATCTACTATATTAAAGAAAAAGGATACTGACGGGATTACCTATAACCTGTTGTTTTTGAAAAACAATGTTTTTGTAGCAGTAAGTGCGAAATATAAGAAAGAAAAAGCCGATAATTTAGACCATATAACAGGCATTGCGGAAAAAATAGCGGGAA
>JAPZAN010000020.1 GCA_027460605.1 Candidatus Methanoperedens sp. | reverse complement strand
AATCCTGCACCGCAAAGCACGCCAAGAGCGCAAAGTTACTTTAAGCGAAATTTAACACCAAAAGATTTTGCACACACAATCCTGCAAAACATTTATCAGGATTGCAAATAACAGGTAAAGCCATGAAGCTCTTTGTCCCCTCACCCGGACACATTAACAGCCTTAAGGAATTATTGACTGCAAAAGATAAGATATATTCCATATTCATGGCAGGCTCTCCTGACTATATCGGCACGGGCAGGAGCAATCTTGCATCCCCGCAGCTTGAGGATATCGCGGCGCAGACAGAATATGCCCACAAGAACGGGGTGAAGATGGAGCTTGTATTGAATTCAAGCTGCATGGGCGGACGCCAGCTCACGCCTGAAGGTTACAGGATAAACCACTGGTACATAGAGAAACTGGTGGATATAGGGGTGGATTCCATTGTGGTTGCAGACCCGTATCTTGTGGAGATGATAGCAAGGGATTTTGATGTGAATGTGGTTGTCTCGGTGCTTGCTTTCGTGGACTCGTCGCAAAAGGCGGAATTCTTTGAGAATTTGGGCGCTGATTCTATAGTCGTCGATTCAAATGTAAACCGGCATTTTGATGTGCTTCATGCCATCCGTGACTCCGTGGATTGTGAACTCAAGCTTCTCGTGAACGAGGGATGCCTTTACCGCTGCCCTTTCAGGTATGCCCATTTTAACTTTTTCTCGCATGCTTTCGGACCTGAACCCAGACCCAACGTGCTGGACGATTATTATTACTATAAATGCCTTGAATTAAGGATTGACAATCCTGAATTGATCATCAAATCCCCATGGATAAGACCTGAGGATATCAAGCTTTATAAGGACATCACGGATGTTTACAAGATAGGGGGCAGGACACATTTTGTGGATTGGATTCTGAATTGTGTGAATGCATACCATAACGAGAGCTATGACGGGAATCTAATGGATTTGCTGGATTGCCCCAAGGATTTAAAGGACCTGTTCTATATTCCCAATAAAAGCCTCGACGGTGTTCTTGAGAAGCAGTGGATGAACTGCAAGAAGGTGTGTAAAAAATGCGGTTACTGTAAGACTCTTACGAAGAAGGTCGCACAGGTTTATACAAAAGGCGGAACAGAGCAAGAGGCGCTTGCGCCATGGGAAACATATTCGGTGAAAGCATGACAACAGCAGAACTTTTAAAAAACAGAGCGGGATTTGAAGAGAAATTAAGGAAACTGATAGGCAGGCCGGTACTTTTAATCGAGCTTGATATGTTTGCCCTGCCGTGCGGATGCGCGGGTATAACCGCGAACACACGGGGGCTTGAGGTGGACGACCTTGATGTGTTCGAGCCGCAGATACTGCCGTATCTTCAGGAAATGGCGGGAAACTTGGGCGTGAAACCGACAGTGACATTTGCAAGGCTTGTGCCTGGAAGCTCCATCGTGGCATCGCTTAACTGGCGCACGCTGTGCAGCCGGTGTTATCCTGAGTTCGCAAGGGGCGAGGGGAAGACGCCGAGACCGGATTTGTATTTATTGCAGTTTGAGAGGAGAAAATAGTTTTCGGGATGAGTTTGTTTTATTCACACACGACTTCGCTTGCGGGGCATCGGCGCAGGTGGAGTGTTTTGATGCTTTCTATGGATTATAAAAGGCTTACATACTACGCTTAATATTTGAGTATAATTTTGATAATAACGCAGAGATGCGGGGTATATCAAAACTCAAAATACCTTTCTCATCTGAAACTATTATAATCGAATGAGCATTTAAATTTGCACCTTTTCTGAACGGTTTTATCAGTGAAATGATTTCTGATATAAGATGTTCATCCGGTGTAAAATCGCTTTTTTTATCTTCAATATTCTTTAATAGAACCGTAAAATTTTGGAACCGCTGCTCATTTTTTATAAAATAAATCTCCAAATTGCCAGATTGATTAGGTGGATATTTAATCCTAAGTATCTCAATCAAAAGGTTTTCGAACAATTTTCTACTTAAAAGCATGACTGAAGTAAAAAGTCCCATTTTATATGCATCATTAATTTCATCACGGAGTTTATTATAAAAAACATCTTCGAACTCCATATCAACTAACTTTTGCAATTGTCTATTTGGAACTACAAAGGGAATTGCTTCAACCTTCGAAGATATTAATAAAATATTTTGTCCAATATTGAAATGTTTTCTAAAATCATTAAAAAAATAAGTAATGCCCAAAGGATTTGGTGGATAATCTAAGTTAATATATTTTCTTCCTTCTTCGTATGATTCATTGAATGCTTCAAGTCGATCGCTTAAAAATGTTTTTATTATAAATCTACCCTCTTCATACCATAAATCATATTTCCCAAGTAATTCTACTTGCATTTCTGATATTTCTGTAGAACGTTTGCCCCAAGAGTAACTTTTAACATAATTTGGCTTAGTAATCCTATAACCACCTTCAAATTGTGGAATACGAGAGCCATTTGAGATCATTTGATTCTCTGTTTGAATAGTAATTGAAGAAAAAAATTTATTAGATAATTCAATTATCTTTTCGGCTTCAGATTTAAGTTGTTTTATTTTTTCTTGATTTATTTGAGACATAATCCTATTCTAATCGACTCAGCTCTACTTAATTTTTTGTTTAAACTTGATAAAATGCTATTTGAATATATTTACTAATATCTTAGGCTTCACCGAAAAATAAGGTATCAAAATTATAGGTAAAAACTGCAGATGAACGCGGATTTTGAGTGTCGCATTTATGACAATACATTTGTATTATCCCCATCGCGTTTCACCAATTTCTTTCCCCTTCTTTACTAATAAATAAATATAACACACATAAAAAACAATTAAAACACCTAAAACGATCCAGATATGTATCAACAAATAATACCAACCCGAAATATCAAGATCATGTAATCTTCTTATTACTGCAATCGAATTGCTAATCTGGAGTATTGCTGTCAATGCCAATGCCACGACCTCTTCTGTTGATCCAAGTTGCATACGAAGTCCCATTAACACAATCAATAAAATCAAGGAAACAACAATGGAATATATACCAACAGTATAGGTTATAAACTGGCGACGACTAAATCGTCCAGACCAATTAAATGACAACTTAAATAATTCAAGAAATTGTCCAACTATACCTTTCTTTTCTTCTTTTACGATTGTTTCTTGCTGAGAAAAACCACAAGAACCACAAAAGTTAGAATCTTCTTTTTCGGGATTTTTATACCAATCTCCAAACCACTCGTGATAAAGCCAACCCAAAATTCTCAATTCAGCACCTAAAATATCATCGTCCATTAAATTCTGTTTGAATAGTTCTCGTTCTTTTCCAGCAGGAATTTTTTGTATTTCTACCTCATAAATAAATTTTTTAAAATTCAAATCGTACTTATAAGCAATTTCGCCAGAGGTTATAAGTGTTTTACCTCCAGCGTCGCAGAGCTTGTCCAAAAAATCCTTAAAATCTGTTTTTGAAGCCCCCCTCAAATTTTTAATGTCTTGTACTAACTTTGCAAAAAACCAATCCATCAAATTATCAAACTTTTTGTCTATTGACGGATTGTACCCCAATGGGACGAACGGAGCGTAGCCAGCTTCAAAAATAATGTTTGGGCTTCTACTGGAAATAACATTTGCGAACGGATCATTTTTGACAAACCATTTTACAAAATCACTTACCTTACCCTCATCAAGTGTTTCATCCAGCGATAAAGTTGGACGACCTCCTTTTTGCATAGTTATAAATTCCCAGCTTTTATTTCTTTGCGAATTAAAGCGTTAAATGTAGATGATTCTTCAATTTCATTTTTGTATTTTTCTAAATTGCCCCCTGCTCTTTTTTCGATATAAATATTTATCCTATTTTTTAGCTCGCAAGGCAGTGACTTATCATCACCAGTTGTATGGCTGATGTCATCCGGCTCACCATATATTGGGTCATACATTGGGTGAAATTTTCTTACTTTTTCAGCCGCCTTAGCCGCCGCCTTTTCTTTTGATGACTCGTTGCTTTTTTCAAGCTCCGACATAAAAAGTGTCATTCTTGCAATATTTTCTTGTTTCAATATTATGCGTCTTTCAATGTCGTTTAGATTCCACCACCATCTAACATCTTCATCTCTCACTCCTTCTTTTTTTATCTTAGGAAGTTTTTGCCTTATACTCTCAGCTATTTTTTTAACTGGTGGGTTATCACTTCCAGCGTCCCCTAAAATAATATCTCCTAAATTTTGAGGTAGATAATAAGTCCCTCCTTTTTTTGATTCTTCGATAGCTTGGTCAAGCATATCTTCAGTCATTTTTTTAGCATCGGCAGAAGATATACCCGCCATACTGTCGTTCGGTAGATGCGGCATACCCATGACTAAACATACTCTTTTGGCTTCGGTGGAAGATATACCCATCTTACTCAACCTTTGTGAATAATCATTTAACAATGCTTTTTCTATATTGTTGTATTTTAAAAAATTGAAAAGTCCCATAATTTTCTCCTCTATTTATTTTTCCCCACGGAACAATTCAGATAACTCCAAAAGCTCGTATTTTGTAAAGGTTATTTTTATAACATACATATTTAACCAAACATTGTTTTCTAAACCTAAAACTCCAAGGATTTTCTTTCCAAATTCCCAAAACAAGGTATTTTTAGCACCCTCATTTTTTTCTGGAAACGACTTTTTATACTTTGAATATTCTTCTTGTCTTTCCTCGTAAGCTTCTGCAAAAGAAGAACTAAATTGTGCCGCTTCGTTTTCATATGATCTCGATAAGACTTCGCTAAATTCTATAACCAGTGCATCCATAAAAACATTTCTTTTTTCCGCCCCCAGATGTGAAAAAGCACTTCTATCAACATAATGAAGATTAAAAAGTAACATTTCAATAAATACTTCCCCAAATTTTTTTTCATCAATTTTTCTCTCTTTGTCTTTTTTCAATTCTTCAAATAAAGATTTAGTCTCATCACTTATGGGGCCAAACAAAAACAGAGCTAATGCTTTAGCTTTCTCTATGAGAACCTCGTCGGTATTAACCATACCCTTGAATGGACTCCATAATTTTCCCGCTTCTGGTTCTCGTTTTTCCATATCTTTTTTCAAACTTGCTTGAATAAATTTCTTAGCAGTAATTCGTCTTTGGATTCTATATCCAATGTATGTTATTATCAAACCAATAATACCAAACCCTATAACTGCACCCCAATCCGCAGTCAAAAGAGAAAATAATGCTATAAGTTCTAGAAAACCGCCGATGTAGGCAAATGGTTTTGCCAACCAATGACTTTTTTCTGGGTTATCCAACGATTCAAGGGCTTCAAGTTGTTCTTCGCTCATCTCATCAGGATCTAAACCCGTGCCCCTCATTCTCTTAATTGTACCCTCTGATAATTTTGGCTTTTCTTTATACATAATATTTTTTAGTGATTAGTGACAACTCGACTATTTTCATCTCGTATATTATCAATTATACCAACTAAGTGAAAGGGTATATGTTCTAAATGTATTTTTACCTCTTTGCCATTTACTTTTTCATATCTATAAATATAAGGAATTCCTGAACAGTCTTTTATTTCAGTTATTAGCTGTTTCAAATATTCCGCACTTTCAATCAGCTTTGGTAAATCATCCTTAATAAGAGTAAAATTGATTTTTTCAATGCATTTCATCATTACAGTAATATGTGGTGTAATTTCAAACGTAGGAGGAAGCTTCTGAATCTCATCTTTAAGTTGTCCCCATTTATCATATCTTAACAACTCATCCCGATTGAATTTTACCTCAAAGGAATGATGAATAACGCTTGAATCTGGAATCAAAGACTTCTGAAGTGATATCTCACCCACTGGCATTCCGAAATGTTGAGTATAGTTTCTCAGTTTATTAAGGAATCTATAAGAAAAATGGCTCTCATAGGCATCATTACAAGCATCCTTAAAGAGTCTAATCCTTTGGGAATCCTTTTCATTCCTCTTTTTGAGATTAGTTTCGGAGTGGTCTAAGTAAGTACGGACAGATGATAGAAAGTTCAAGATATACCTATTTATGTTTAGATTCATACTTTCAATCCGAGAAAAACTCATCGAAGGATTTTTAATAAATTCTTCAAAATATTGATTTAATAGGTTTTCGTAGTCTTTATAATTCATATCTGCAATTGTAAAGAGTTGCAGTCCACTTGAAAAATCTGCAAGACACTCAATAACTCTCTCATATTCTTCAAACTCTTCATCGTTTAGTTGTCTGATTGGGATAAATTTATTTTCTTTTTGTAGTACTAAATATGTATTCATCTACTATCCTCTGAAACTAATGATATGTTCGCATATACATCATTAAATGCAACAACTCATTACCATTTCTCAATATACAATATCGGTATTTAAATACCTTATAAGAGCGGAGTGAAAGTGATGAATCTTCCAGTTTATTTTAATATTATCGTATCTTTTGAAAGTATATCTTTTGAAAGTAGAAAACATATATAAATTACTTAAGCATTAACTAAATTTCATGGACATAACCCCGCTTCTAACAACCTTCGGACTTATTGCGCTTGCCGAATTTGGCGACAAGACACAGCTTACAGTAATCGCATTATCCGCTGGATATGACAGGCTTCGGGTCTTCATAGGAGTAATACTTGCCTTCACTCTTGTAACAGCACTTGGGGTACTGGTAGGGAATGCACTATTTAAATTTGTCAGTCCTGAGTTGATTAAGATATTTGCAGGTTTATTATTCGTGGCATTCGGGGGATGGACATTATTATCGAAAGAAAGCTGCGAAAAGGATGAAACAACTACAACAACACTTACTGGTAATCCGCTGATTTCAACCTTTGGCATGATAGCCCTCGCCGAGATGGGAGATAAAACACAGCTTTCAGCCATCACACTGGTGGCAAAATACGATTCACCCTATCTGGTATTTGCAGGCGCTGTTCTTGCGCTCGGGTTTATAAGCCTTCTTGGAATCCTTGCAGGTAAAAAACTATGCGAAATAGTGCCGTTATCGAAAATCCGGATTGGCGCGGGGGCATTGTTCATACTATTCGGGATATTGTTTTTGGCCGGGTTTTGAATATCGATACTTAAAATCCAAGCTTCTCATTTACGAAAATAAGTGTTATTTTCCTGTTCTCGTTAATTTCTCTTTCAAAGAGTAAAATTTTCCCAACTGTAGTGCCGGGGTACCCGACACTTTTCATTCTTTTGTCTTCAAGGGGAACACAATATTCATAGAGGCGCTTCCACCCGTCTTCCAGCGTCGGCACTATCTTTTGTGTACCGACAACCCAGATAACATTATCCGAGGAAAATGAATTTGAAGGGAAGGCGCTGCCGGTAGCATTAGCGATTAGTATTTCACCATTTTCTACAACAGCATGGACACTGCCGAGGAAGTATTCTGATAATACACTTTTTTTGCGAAGCTCCATCTGTTTTGCAGGATTCTTCTCTGCCAGTATTTCATCTTTTAGGTTTTTCCAGGGATGTTTTCCGGATTTGAGCATATCAGTGAAACCTATCTGGTCAAGTGTAGTTGAACCCCCTGTCATAACCTCTTTTCCCGGGGGGATTAATTTATTTATTCTCTTGAGAGCATCTTCTTTGGTATTTACAAATTCAGCATTAATACCGCGGGGTTTCAGGGCTTTCATTGTTTTTTCAACCGTTTCTTTTGATGCTAATGTATCGAATTTCATAATCTAATCTCCCGAATAAATAAGGGATTTAACCGTATATAAGCATATGTCGAATGGCATGAATAATTATAGTAATATAATCCGGCATAATTCAAAAACCTTATAAGTCTGTTTTGCCTACTAACTCTACTATAAACACTGGTGGTGAATTATTTTGGTAAGTGTTAACGAAAAGGCGATGGAAATTGCAGAAGATATGATGGATTGGTCGGATGAGTTAAAAGTAAAAGCTCTCGAACTCAAAAAAGGTAGATGAAATACCGCTTGCGTTCATCGATGTTACCACTGACCATCCTGCGATTTCATGTCTTGGCGCCCAGAAAGCCGGGTGGAGGATAAGCGTGGACAAGTACTTCGCCATGGGGTCTGGTCCGGCAAGAGCGCTGGCTCTTAAACCCAAGAAAACCTATGAGCGAATTAAATATGAAGATGATTACGATCATGCTATAATTGCTCTTGAATCAAACCAGTTGCCCGATGAAAAGGTAATCGGGGTTATTGCCGAGGCATGCCACGTAGAACCTGAAAACGTGATAGCCCTTGTCGCCCCAACAGCAAGCATGGTGGGTTCGGTCCAGGTTTCAGGGCGTGTGGTGGAGACTGCTATATTCAAGCTTAACGAACTTGGATATGATACAACCAAAATACTCAGCGGTACGGGGAGCGCCCCGATTGCGCCGGTGGTGAAGGATGATTTGAAAGCCATGGGCAGCACCAATGACAGTGTGATATACTATGGCTCGGTTTTCCTTACAATCAAGGGATTTGAGGAAGATAAATTCAAACAGGTTCCTTCGAGCACATCCAAGGATTACGGCAAACCGTTCTACAAGACATTCAAGGATGCAGGCTATGACTTCTTCAAGATTGATGCCAATGTGTTTGCACCTGCTGAGATTACGGTGAACGACCTTGAGACCGGGAAGACGTACCACACGGGGCATCTGAACGGCGAGGTTATCCTGGAGTCGTACGGGATTAGTGGGATATAGTACCTATTTATTCCTTCATCAGTTTATTTTTTAATAAATTGGCTCTATAAATAGCAAGTATTAAAAATTGTGCAACTAGTTTTTTCATGAAAATAGAGGCACATTTTTGGGGTGGGTCATCTATTTCTTCCAATTTTGTTGTTAATCGATAAATTATTGGACTCTTATCATGATCTCTAAAGTAAGGATTTGAAAAATAACGTTGGCTGTTATAACCGCTTAGGTTTGCGGATGTTCTTAAACTACCGAGTCCTGTTCCAAAACTATTTTTGTAATTCGGGAAAGTTTCTTCTAACCCAATTATTTGATTGACTATAAAATCAGATATGTATTCGTTTTTTAAATAAATAGCGTAGCTGCCAAGATAAGTAAAATGATGTGTTACCTGAGATGCATTTTTGGAGGAGTGTTTGCCATATGATGACATTTCTCGAATTAAAGCTAGAGCTAAATCATCTTTTTTAGTTACTAGGCATAAATAAATTAGACAGACTGGCAGACTATATGGGTCTAATAAATAATGTTTATTTGCTTTTGATAGTGAAATATTTGCATTAAAGTGTCTTTTTAATAAATCCAGAACTAAGTCATAATCTTCCATTCTATATGCAATAACAGCTAAATCTTCATAAATTCGTATTATTTCTTCAGGCTTCCCTCTAAGTTCTGAACTATTAATTGCGCTTATAATCGAATCTAAGTTTCCAATCATTAATGAAAGCCAGTCCTTTGGGAAAAAGTCATGGTAGAAATGGCTCGGCTTTTGCCCTGATCTCTGATAGCGATCTAATGTCACTTTAAATGACTGGAAGATTATTCCTTGATTAATAGGAATAACCTCATTTATAGTTGAAGTAGCCTTTCTAAGATTTTCTTCTTTTCCATTACTATAATACTGTAAAAGAATGGGGACTAATATCCCTTCGATACTAAATTCGGCACCAAATTGTAGTCCTAAGACAAGTATAATTTTTGAAATTTCTAAAGGTTTCTCGAAACTATCTTCATTAATCTCCCATTCTTGGAAATTCATTTGGTTTATTATAATTTCTTTATGGGCGTTCAATAATCTACCCAAAATAAACGTACGATCAAAGTTATTCCACTCATTAAAATTCCTCATGAAGCTGTTCTGAATTTCTTCTAGGTATCCTTTAGAAGTATATGTGACATCTCTAATATTATTTTGGGCGCCGTAACATCCTTGGTTTTCAAGAGAATCAATGCATTGAGCAACAGAATCAAGTTGTTTTGCTCTGATGCTGTCCTTTGCTATAGTAGTTAAAAGGTACCGAATTTTTTGTCCAAATATATCCTCAAGGGCAGCATCTTTCAGTGGCAGAAGAAGCGTATCGCATACTATCGAAAAATTGTTAACAATGCTAGAGAATTCTATTAACATAGGTTCATTTCCAGAAGTGGATTTTTGAATTGCATGCATATGATTGAACCATAGCTCAGATAACTTATTTATTGCAGAAAAAGTCCAAAGCCTTTGTGAAGCATTTGATCCCATAAGGCTGTCCAAAGGAGTTGGTCCAAACTTTGGATTAAACGTGATTGGTTTTTTAATTATTTCTTTTAAAATTTCTTCATATCTAAATGCTAATTTATTTAGGACAATTCCAAATGCTGGTAGATCATTTTCTTGGATGGCTTTTTCTAGAATAGGTCTGGCATCAAAAAAAGGGTCTCGAATATTAGGATTGAGCGATTTTTTATTCTCAAATAAAATTGGAATGAGAGTCTCCAGCTTTATTTGGTTTATCAATCTATCAACATTTGCTTCGAAACCAATCGATGTTAGGGTATTCAAGAAATATGGAAATAGAAAAAGAATGCTGAACAAAGCTGTAGAATGAAAAGTCAATAATACACGTGGGTCAGAAACATCAAACATTTTTAATGATATTCCCATCAATATTGTTAGCAAAAACATTATTAAAAGTATCCAAAAGTAGGGCTCTTTTTTATAAAGCGATACAATTTTATATGTATAAGCCCCACTGGCTAATTGAGCTGCCGTTAATGTTAACGTTGGAATTATGGCAACAAGTGTAACAATCCATCCGATAATAGTTTCTATTGGTATGCTTATTGGATTTACATCTATAAGTTTAATATAAACTGGCAATACCCATATAAAAAATAATGAACTTAAATAGATAGCAAATAATAAAAAAGAAATTTGATCTTCTTTAGGTATTCCTTTTTTCCAACGTTGGATATTTAATTTTTTTATTTTTCCAGTTATTATTTTTAATAAATTCATGAAAGTGACAACCTGAAATATTCTTTGAAGGCTAAATATATTATCAATATGGTCCAATTAGAATGGATGAAGTAAATATTTATACTTTCACTCGTCAAACGTAATCAGAAATGAAAAACATAATTCAAATCCATAAAGAAGGAAAATACTTCGTAGCCGTTGATTTTATAACTAACGTAGCAGACCAGGGAATTACAGAAGAAGAAGCGATAACAAACTTAAAAAAAGGGCTCGAAGAACATTATCAGATACTTGAAGAACTCTCTCTCAACTAGATAGTATTCATATCCTCTCCGATAGCAGGCTTCTCCCCGGTGCTTCCCCAACCGTTCTGCCACTATCCCGAATCTCAAAAAAGGAGACCGTTTTAGTCCCAATCTTTTTCCGCGTGTACATAAGCTGCCCGCCTTTTTCAAGGAATGAATTGTACACCTCCTCAAACTGCGCTCTCTCCTCGTCTGTGAGTTCGATATATGATGTTTTCCCGGAAAGGTGATTTATTGCCATCATCAGGTTTATCTCCCTCACCCTCTTGAGCTTTGCTTTATCCTCTTCCCTCTCGATATACACGCTTCGTTTTAATTCAGGCGACCATCCTACGAGTTTTCGTTTGAACTCGATGAAGGTTATAGGCACATATTCCCCTTCCCTGGGTTTTGAAAATTGCTTGATTAAATGATATTCGTCCATTATTTTAATCTCGAAAGCGTATCACAAATCATATTCACAGTATTTTGGGCTTCCTGACATGCCTGTAATTTTCATGCATCCTGCATTGACTTTAAACGATTTAATAATTCCGAAACGCTTGTGCAAAGAACAATAGACCTCTCTATCATAAGATTCACCGTGCCTTCAATACCCAGCGTCCTGAAATCCGTTTTCAGCCCCAGCACCGGTTTACCCTTTGAATACGCATACCCGATTTCCCATGCCGTACCGGAATCAACGTCTGCCCCGTCAATCACTGCAACTATTATATCCGAGCTATCTAATGCGGCAAGGTTCTTATTGAATATTATTTCCTGGCGCTTTTTTTCAAGATGGACATGGATGTTGTTTGAGTCCTCCTGCGGCAGGAAAACCTCATAGCCCTCGTCTATAATCAAATCCCTCAGTTTGCGGTTGAAATCGCACTCGGCTTCCGAAAAAAGGGGCGCTGCAAGATAAACGGTTTTCATATAAGCTAAATAGCATCAATTGGCAAATAAGTTTTCTTAAAGCCAGTACTTCCACAGGTGTTAGAATTAGACCTTAACTTTTGGATTTTTGAATATTTGGATCTTGAGTATGTGATCGATTAAACTAATGATCTTTTCTAATCGCAATCTGAATCTGATAAAAGGAATCAATCGATTTTTAATAAGCGAAATCAATCTGCTCTCCAGAAATCTGACATAAAGATATGGGATTAAAAAAATCAGTGAGAAAAGAAAGAATCCTAATATGATATCGACCGGGGTTGTGGGCTTGAACCAGTCGGGATAAGCTTTTTCAAAGAATTCTCTCCCATCACTCGCCAATCCTGATTGAGGCAAAGCTTGATTCATTAAATAGAATATCTGTCATTTAAATATAAATACATATCATCAGCGAGTTGTCAAAAGAATTAAAGAAATGAATGGGAGATAATGTTCGAAAACCGTCGTCCGCGCATAGCGAAGATTTATAAAAAGAAAGGCGTTATTAGGCCAGAAGCAGAAAGATATATAATAAAATGGAGAAAGGCTATTGAAAATTCATGATGCGATTTTAGTCAGGTACGACGAGCTTGCCCTGAAAAGCAAAAGGGTCAGGACAAGGTATGAACAAATTCTTGTCAGGAATATAAAAGCAATGCTCAATGCAGACGGGCGCTCATATTCCAAAATAAGCAGGGAAATGGGAAGGATTTTCATACATTCCGGGGACGCAGAGGCAGTAAAAAGCGCAGCAAAAGTCTTTGGCGTTGTTTCTGCAAGCGCGGTTTTTACATGCGAACCCGACCTTGAATCAGCCGCGCGGCTCTGCGCTGAAGTTGCCGGCGGGATAATCAAAGAAGGCCAGTCATTTGCCATAAGGTCGCGAAGGGCAGGGAACCATGAGTTCACCTCACGCGATGTAGCTGTCGCATGCGGCGATGCGGTGTTTGACAGTGTGAATAAAAACGTCAGGGTCGATCTTGATAATCCCGATGTTGAGATATTCGTGGAAGTGAGGCAGGATAAGGCTTATGTTTTTACAGAATCTGTCAAAGGGGTTGGAGGACTGCCCATGGGAACCCAGGGCAAAATGGTGGCGCTTATTTCAGGCGGCATTGACTCGCCCGTTGCTGCCTGGTTAATGATGAAACGAGGCTGCGAGATAGTGCCCCTGTATCTGAATAACGAGCCATTCTCGGATGAGACCACACGCGAGAGGGCGATGCAGTGCATTGATGTTCTCCAGAAATGGTCCCCCCAGAAAAAATTCACTATTTACGAGGCGCCTCATGGGGATAACCTGCTTGCTTTCCTTGAGAATTGCGATAACAGGCTGAATTGCGTACTGTGCAGGAGGATGATGTACAGGATTGCAGGAGAGGTCATGAAACTTGAAGATGCGCACGGGATTATCACGGGCTCCTCGCTCGGTCAGGTCGCATCCCAGACTTCGCAGAATATGCTTGCCGAGATGTACGGCATGGAATACCCGATTTATCATCCTCTTATCGGGTTAGACAAGCTTGAGATTACGGATATCGCCCGAAAAATCGGCACACTCGGACCTTCGACCAAACCTGCGACCTGCTGCATGGCTGTTCCGGAATATCCTTCCACGGCTGCAAAACCGGAGGAAGTTATCGAAGCAGAGAAATTGATAGATGTCCCATCGCTTGTGGAATCGATGGTGAAAAATCTCAAGAAATTCTAGTGGAAGCTTTTTTTTTGAAGAGTAAAAGCATGAATACAAGCGCCAAATATATGATTTCAAACCCCGGAGTTTCTTTCGGCAATTTCCCGCGCGACTGTTTTATCTCATTCACCATTTCCAGAGGTTCCAGATATCCTATGTGCCGCGACACCTCTTTACCTTTTGAGTCTAAAAATACAACCGTGGGATAATATGTTATGCCGTACTTGCTTTCGATATCAATTCTCTTCTGGGTGTCCACCTTTATGGCGATAAAATCCTTCATTTCTGAAACCACCCTGGGGTCAGGATATGTTCCCTCTTCCATCGCTATGCATGGTGGGCACCAGTCTGCATAAAAGTCAAGGATAACCGGTTTTCCCATCGAACCCGCTTCCAGCATGCCATCCTCGTAAGCGTACCACCGGGTGGTTTCAGAAGATGTGGGAAGAACAGCAGCTGAAAAGACCAGTAATAATATAAGACTCATCTGACGCATTATAACAGGATTGGTGTCCGAATATAAAGTTTATTCGAAAAACATCATTTTATTGCACTTCATTAGAAATGTTTTTAAGCAATAATACCATTCACAGTATCGGTGATTTGATGAACAGGCTATTCCCTATCATATTAATAATCCTGGTTGTTACATCTCTATCAGGATGTACGGGCTCTAATGCAACGACTTCAATCAATACAGCTACGGTACAGGTGCAAAGACTCGAACATTCAAATCCCAATCTTGATGCGACAGTGACGGAATTAAAATTTGACAGGAATGACATCAGAGCCGGGGAAAAGGTCACGGCTGAGCTCATGGTGCTAAATGCCGGAACGGAAACGATTAACTCCGAAACAGTTGAAATAAAAGCCAAAGTAAATACGCTTGATGATTTCCTTGCAAACCTGTACTTAAAAACCATGAGCGATGAAAAGAAAACAGGGATTAAAACAATAGATTTTGATTCCAGGGAGAATCCATATTACCTGATTAAACCCGGGGAAAAGAAAAAGCTCAGCGCAGTTTTCCCGACTGAGAAAGAAAGACAGGGCAAAAGTCTCGCAGGCACTTATGAAGTCACTATTACTCTATCAGCAAACGGGCAGAAGATAGAAGCAAGGACACTTCCGATAACGCTGCTTTCAGGAGAACCCAGGGTATTTACACCAACGCCTACGCCTTCTCTCACACCGACCCCAACGTCCACGCTAACCCCGGAGCCAACAATCACCGTAACCGCTACACCGACCCCAACGCCCACGCCAGAACCTGTGGTTGTAGCCACACCTACGGGCAGGGTAGTTTATACTAAAATATATAATTCGTATTTTTCAGACCCTGTTCTAAAAATCAATGCAGGAGATACAGTAGAATGGAACAACATGGATGATATAACATATACGCTTATCGAGAAAGAGAGTGGATTATCAAATATCACAATAAGAGATGGGAAAAGAGTCACTAATATATTCAACCAAACTGGAGACTACCATTTTAATTTGATATATTCTGGATTGCGAACAACACCTAAAGAACAGAATATCAGCGTAAGAGTTAATGCAAGCAATTCAACTAAGTGAACTTGCATTAATTCACAATCTTTTTAAAGCTGGAAAACGATTCCATTATGGTGAGATTATGGCATACAACAAAATAATTATCGGTATCTGCTTAATAATTCTTAATATCGGATTCGCAAGCGCTGCCACTCTTAATGTCGGGCAGGGGCAGGCTTACGCCACCATCCAGTCAGCAATAGATGCTGCACAGACTGGCGATATAATTTCGGTGGCTGAAGGCACGTATTCCGAGAACCTTGTAGTGAAAACGAACGGGATTTCAATTATAGGTAAGAATAAAGAAAAGACCATCATCGACGGCAAGAAAACCGGGAGTGTAATAAAGATAGACCAGGCAAACAACGTTAAAGTCAGCGGATTTACCGTGCAGAACAGCGGGGGAAGCGGCCAGTCGGACGGGGGCATCAGTCTCTATTCTGCAAACAACAACATGATTGCAAATATGATCATCGTAAATAATGTAATGGGAATTACGATATATTCCGCGAGCAACAACAACATCGTCTCGGGCAATGATATAAAATCAAGCGGCAAATACGGCATTTTTATTTTTTCATCCAGTGATAACAAGATATACAATAACAACATCCAGAACAATAAAATCGGGATATACTGTGATTCGGCACGCACCAACCACATTTATTCGAATAACCTGATTGACAACAATGACCAGGCGTATGATAACAGCGGCTTGAACTCGTGGGATGACGGCAAATCGGGCAATTACTGGAGTGTAAATAAAGGCATTCTGGGCGGGAAAAATGCCAGGGATAATTACCCTCTTTCAAGAGCAGTGACAATAAAATATGAAGAAATCCCCGCACCAACCGAACAAAAGGCTAAAGAAACTGCACCAGGAGAAACCGGGAAGCCATCGCCGGGTTTTGCAGGGTTCGCGGTTCTGGTCTCGTTAATCGTGATAGGGATTTTAAGTAAGAAAAAATAGGCGATTTTGTATCCGGGGTAATTCTTATTACCTCAGATTCCAAATATCGATTCCAGATATTTTCTTTCTTCTATCAGTTCCCTTACTTTATCGTTTCTTGTCAGGGAGTCAGGATATATCTTATCGTCAATCTCGATAGTAAGGTCGCCGTTATAACCGGAGCCCTTGAGTTTTCGCAACACTGCATCCATATACTTCTTCACGCGGTGCGAAGGATAATGCGGCTTCCCATCATGCGGCGCCCCCACATGGACGTTGATAATCCTGTCGCCAAGCCGGTCGATAAAGGAGAGAGCGGTTTGTGGAGAATCCATGAACGCATGAACCACATCAAAAGTAAAAAACAGACCGGGAAAGTCATTGAGGATTTTTTCCATCTCGCCAGGTATTGAACACATCGATGATACATCCCTCATGCTATTTTCAAGCGAAAGATTAATACCAAGTTCATCAGCCCTGTTTTTACAAATATTTAAATATCTCCTGAATTTGTCCCAGTCTTCATTCGTTGGGGTGCGGCGGGCTGTCCTTTTGCCGGGATGGATTGTGACCGCTCTTGCCTCAAGCATCCTTGCAAGTTCAAGCGACCATAAAGTTTCCTTTATTGCAGCTTCGTGGACAAGATCATTATACGACGATGGGTTTAAATCCATTATCGGAGCGTGTACGGTGCACCCGCCGGGCATCATGGAGATCGCCTCTACGAGTCCTGCTGTCGCAATCTCATCATTTCTGTCCATCCAATAATCCGGCGTCTCTGCCCAGAATTCAACGCTTTCTATACCCGCATCCAGCAGTATCTCCATTATATCATAGACATCGTATTCCCAGAGAAACAATGACGCGCATGAAATCCTCATTCTTACACCCATTATAATATTGGGATTGGTGCTTAATATATTTTCATCAGAACAAATTGTAGAATTCTGAAAAATATGAGGGGGAAAAAAGAGAGGAAAAATGGAAAGAACAGGTCTGATTTCATTCCCTGGTGAAATACAGCAGGATACTTAACGCTATAAATTCAAGCGCATCCGGTATTACTACGTATATCGGATTATATCCCAACAAGTTAATTATTATAGGGTATACTTGCTGTGGAGGAGGGGATGCAATGATAAGCAATAGCAGGATAGCGCGTGAAAAACTCTGAAGCAGCAGCGCAACAGTGAATATAATAAGTCCGAGTGTAAAGTTGGACTTTATCTTACTGTATATCTGGAAATATGAAACAAGAAGTACAAGCAGTAACACGATGTTACCTGCCGTGATATAATACGCGATATCTGTTATCTGAATAAAATTTCCTCCTGTGTATGTTCATTTACTTTGCTTATCAATTTTTTCCCAAATTTGATTAAATTCATTTATATTTGCCTCCATAGCCTTGGAAAGGAAATACATAGCACCGTATTTGTCGCCTTCCATTGTGATTACGCCGTTTTTGATAAGAGTATCAAGGTGATGCCGGATTGTTTTATAATCCATATTCATAGCCTCAGTTAGTTGGTTTGCATTATAAGGCCTGTCAATAAGCAGTTTCAGGATTAATGCACGGGTATGCCCCCCGCGTGTTCCTGCTATCAGATACCATAGTAGCTTCTTCAAAAATTCCGCTCCTATCCGGTCACAGTTGATACATGAATATCCTAATAATTATAGCTTATGGTAAAAAAGTTTACTCTGTATTGCTATATCCTCGGACTTTAAAGTCGGCGCAATATTCTTTTGCTATTTTCTTGCATTTTTCAATATCCACCACAGGCAGATTAACCACCGTGAACCGAAGGTCAAGACCGGATTTTGAAACATCCCTGGCAAACTCAAGCATTTTATCGTATGCCTTAATGTATTTTGGGTCGCACAACCGGTTATATGTGTTCGCATCCTGCGCATTAAGGCTTATTGAGACGATTTTCATACCGGAATCGGCAAGTTCCGAGGCTACATCCCTGTCAGGATACAGGAGTTTGGCATGACCGATGGTGTCAAGCCGGACGCGGATGCCCCGGGTTGTTAGCCATTTTGTGATTTCAAGGACATCATCAAGACGCACAAGGGGTTCTCCAAAACCTGTAAAAACAACTTCTTTGTATTTTGAAAGTTCAAGCTCTGAAAGTTGTTTAATGATTTCTGGCAATGAGGGTTCTTTTGAAAGCCGGAGATTATAACCATAAACACCATCAGAATACCTTTTAATGCAAAAAACACATTCAGCGGTGCACCTGTTCGTAATGTTGAGATACAGGTTGCCGTGTGCTTCATACAATATGGTATCTTTGGTTGTCATTTTCCCACATTAGTTAATTGTGTCTTATGGCTCTTATCATTTTTCCTCATTTTGTTATTACTTCGCAACCCTCTTCCTGGACAATCACCGTATGTTCCGACTGGGCAACAATATTACCGCTTTCTTCGATTAGTTCAAAATATTCCCTTGCTCCTTTCAGTTCTTTGCCCGTTATTCCGGGAATCCATCTGGGGGTGAAAGGCAGCGGACCGAATCTCTCCCTGATTTCCTGCGCCAGTTCTCCTTTGCAACTGTCATTTATTGCAAAAATATAAGGTTCTCCATCTTTTATTTTACCCCTGCCGTAAGTTGCAAAAGGTTCAATCGCAAAAACCATATCTTTTTTTATCTTATTGCCAAAAAAACTATTATAATTCGGAATCGTAGTACCAGCATGCAATCTGTATCTCTCAAGGCTGTGCCCTGTCAAATCCTTGATTGGATTGAAACCATTTTTTTCAATGGTTTCCCCGATTATCCTGCCAATGGTGTTGGTCTGGATACCGTCTTTGATTGATGCAATAGCCTTTTCAAGAGCCTCTTCGCAGGTCTTTATCAAGTGTTGGTGATTGTTTGTCCCTACCTCCACCGTGGTCGCAGTATCTGCAATATATCCGTCTATATGTACCCCGATATCCAGCTTGACAACGTCACCTGTTTTAAAACACGGCACATTGTCCTGTGGGGTATAATGGGATGCAACCTCATTTATTGAAATATTGCAGGGGAATGCAGGCACTCCCCCCAGGTCTTCTATTCTGTTTTCAACGTATTGCGCTATATCAAGCAGCGCTGTCCCCTCTTTTATTTTACAAAGGGATTCTTTCCTGACTTCTGCTGCGATTTTCCCTGCTTCCAGGTAATATCCATGAATAGTATCGTTCATAAAGCGACACCTCGCTTTATGCGGTCCCGAGTCACGCCTCGGGAGGGCGTGTTCGGGTATGGTTCCACCATACCCGTCGTTTGATAAACCTTTCTTAAAGGTTTACGTATGGCGAAGCCATACGTGTCTGCGAAGTAAAGCGGCGCAACGGTTTTTGATAAACCATTCTTAAAATTTTTCATTTTTCCCTTGTAACTAATGCTGCTCCTATCAATATAAGCGCGCCGCCGATTAATTCCAGGATTGAAATGTCCTCTTTGAGGATGATAACGGCTAAAATAACAGCGCTCACGGGTTCAATTAAACCGAGGATACTGGCGCTTTGTGCCCGGACTTTTTTCAAGCCGTTAAAATAAAGAGATACTGCAAGTATGGTCGGGAATATCGCAAGCAGGATAAGATTAATCATGTTGCCTGAAACTATATTTACCGGCGCAAGCCCTACCGGGAGGAGAATCAGGACTGCGATTATGAAACTCCAGAACGCCTGGGTGTATCCGCGGTATGTCTGGCTGATATATTTTGATGTTATTATCTGGAATGCGTAGGTTATGCCGGACACAATGCCTGCCATTATTCCGATATAATATCCCTGGAATTCAAGTTTTCCCGGGTCAATTATTAGCAGGATACCAGCGATTGATAAAACAAGTGCGATTATTCCCTTCTTTGTGGAGCGTTCTTTTAAAAGCCATGGGGAAAAAATGGTCACGTACACAGGCGCTGTATAGAGCAATAACACGGCAACTGAGACCGAGGCTTTTAGAATAGCTGTGAAATACGTTAGCATTGTCATTGCCTGCATTATACTGAATAACAAAAGGTAGATTTTTTTATCCTTTAACCTGATTTTATCCAGGTTGCCTGAAATCAAAAGGACAATAAAAAAGATAACAGATGCAAACGCGAGCCTGTAAAAAATAATGCTCTGGGCTGACATGCCGAATATCATTTTTCCAAGTATTCCTGCAAGACTCCAGAGGATTGAAGCAGCGATTATTTCGCCGTATCCTTCAAACTTATTCAGGATGAGATTCATCGGGCATTAGATAGTTTACGATGCAAAATAACTTGCGTGTTGACGGATGGCATCATCGAAGGCATGACCACAAAAATTATCGGCAAAAAGGAATTGCAAATTGGCGGTGTGCGTTCGAAAAAATTCGAACAGATTTCGCCCAAAATTTGTAGGGCGGGCGGAATTCCCCCCAAACCCCCCTTCCGCCCGCCTGCAGAAGCGACCCTTTCGGATTGGACGATTTCAAGTTTTTCTTTGGCGGAAAAATCTTTCAATTCATGCCTTTTGCAATTCAAGAATTCAAATTTACCTTTATTTTTAAATTTTTTATGTTTCAATTTCTCTTAATTTGTTAGATTTTATTATTAAGAATATCTCCAGGTTTTGGCCAATTCCATGCATACCAGACAATTAGTGAAGTGCACACAATTTCTATAGTTGAAAAAAATATATAATAAAGAGTTGGCGTTCCAACAAACATTGATAAGATTTGAACAGCAGTCATTATTGTACCTGCGATGATGTTTGCCCAACGACTTGCTCTATACTTCAATACCCTGGACAGGATAACCATGGCAATCGGAATCTCCATTAATATTGCGGCTCCCAACAAAAATCCTTGAGTGATTTGAAGAGAACCTACGTGTCCTGTTATTAGTTTATTTAGCACCACAGGATCCATATTTGTAAGAACATCACAATAAAGATAATTAAATATTACAAATATCCATAATGTTGAAAGTTTTACTTTCATATCTCCCGTTTCGGTGATCTTTTTGATTGAATTATTGTTTGTCATTTTAATTTCTCTTAATTTGTTAGGTTTTGTTATTATGTTCCAAAGTTATGACTACATTTCCCTTTTTGTGCCCTTTTTCAACATAGCTATGAGCCTCGGCAATTTGTTCCAACGGATAGCGTCTATCTATGACTGATTTTATCTTCCCCGTCTCAATAAGATCTTTGAGCAGAATTAAAGATTCAGTATGTATCTTTGGTGTTCCCTCATCGACTGATATGTATTTTCCGTTCGGAGTTAGCGCTTTTTTGCACTGTAGTTTTGAGCTATATCTTTTTCCAACGGCATCAAAGATAAAATCATAAGATTCTCCTCTATTCGTAAAATCCTCTTTTGTGTAATCAATTACCTTATCGGCTCCCAGAGATTTCACCAATTCTAAATTTGTGGTACTGCATACCCCGGTAACTTCCGCCCCAAAGTACTTGGCAAGCTGTACCGCAAAAGTACCCACCCCTCCAGAAGCTCCATAGATAAGAACTTTTTGTCCGTTCTGGATATTTCCTTTTCTAAGAAAATACAATGCTAAAGTTCCCCTAGAAGGAACAGCTGCGGCTTCCTCATAGGTCATATTGGATGGTTTTAATGCCATAAGACTGTCTGCAGGCATACACAATCCGTCTTCAGGCAGACAGGTGTATTCGGCAAAAGCACCAAAACTCTTCTCGGTAAATGCAAAAACCTGATCACCTTTCTTAAATCGTTTTACATCTTTGCCTATTGATTCAATTTGTCCGGCTAACTCTAACCCCAGTATAGGTTTTCTTGGTCTTCTGAAACCAACGAATATTCGCAATGGAATCCATAGCAAGAGATTTACTTTGCCACTTCGAACTATACAGTCCGAGACTGTCACTGCTGCCGCATGAACTTTTATAAGTACTTCTTTATCCTTGGGAGTAGGTTTTTCTACCTCTTTGAGCTGAAGAACTTCCGGCGGCCCATATTTTGTGCATATAATTGCTTTCATAAGTTTTCCTTCAATTTCATTTTGTTTTATCATTTTCTTTCGTTTATATCTGTTTTGGCGAAGACCCGGAAGCGATTGCCGATGGATTGAATCCTTTCACTATCAGCCATACTGCCATCACCATTTCTTGAATGAGGATGGGAAAATTGATCACGAACAGGGTCAGCGATATGCCAGGACTGACGAGACGGAACCAGATTAAAAAGGCGGTAGAGATATGCATCAGGATAGCAATAAAGCCCCAAACGGATATCCAGCGAGGAATAAGATTGGATTGATAGAATACGTAGTAAAGCATCAGAGCATCCAGGCTGAAAACGATAATCAAAATAGGATTAATCGAATAATCATGTCCTTGTAGTAATAAAGCGCCCAAGGTTTGAAAATAGGAAGCATTTGGAGCGCCTGCTTTTACAAATTCCTGACTTAATGGGATGAGTAATAGCCGGCTGATTACCAATGCGATATA
This sequence comes from Candidatus Methanoperedens sp., assembly GCA_027460605.1. GTDB lineage: Archaea > Halobacteriota > Methanosarcinia > Methanosarcinales > Methanoperedenaceae > Methanoperedens. The sequence continues at coordinate 273 of JAPZAN010000020.1, read as the reverse complement.
GGTAACGGTCTCAAGCGCCCCCCTGAAAACAACATACCCTAGAGCTAAGGCTTGATTATGTTTTTTGAGAATTGGGAACAACATCACTGCAACCATGGCAAGCGCCAAGCCCATCGTTAACGTACAGAGGGCTCCTAGTGTCTCAACAATTTAGTTTTTATACATAATACTTTGACATTTTCTTATCAGCCTTCTCTCTTGTAAACTTCCAGTTGATCATCTTTTTTTGTTCATTCCTTTTTTCAGTCCATGCATTCACTTCTCTATCCAACG